>NZ_JBTXLY010000011.1:0-117745 GCF_054871845.1 Ignatzschineria sp. LJL83 | reverse complement strand
CCTTTCTTCAAGGGTAAGATGTGAATAATGCGACATAATTCAACTCCGGGAAGGGATGGATAATGGAACATTGTCACATCTTACTTCCGTTTCAGATAGTTAAAAAGTGTCGCACTTCATACTTGGATCTAAGGAATTAGAATAATGAGGTTAGAAGAATAAGCTCTCGAATTAAAGCTACCTAGATATTTTATTGAGAATCCTCAGAAGAGATGACATGAAAGAATGTTTCATCTTCTTTAATTAAGCCTAAATGCTTTCTAGCAAGCTCTTCTCTTGAATTATAATTATGTTTAATGCCGTTAATAACCTGTCTGATTTGGTTATTTTGCTCAAGGAGTTTTTCATTTTGAATTTTGAGCTCATCTAAGGAAGTCTGCAAATCATCTAATTTTTTACGACCAGCTTCTTCATCAAACCATGTTTGTTTGATGAGTAATCCTAAAACAACTAGGAGAATCAGGAGTAAAAGGTGCATTAGCTTCATATTTGAGATATTTGATCATTTCGTAATGTACGAACGCCTTTAGATTTGCGATAATGTTCGGCAAAATTGAATAATCTATTATAGCGCAAAGTGACGAATGAAAGACAGTATAATTATTAAGTTAGAAGAACTAAAAGAGCGCTTAGAAGAAGTGTCTCATCTTCTATCTGATCCAGATGTTATTAGTAATAATAATAAGTTTAGAGAGCTCTCCCAAGAATATGCACATTTAGATCCTGTTGTAGCAGAATTTAATGCTTGGAGATCCAATGAAGAAGGTCTATCTGAAATTAAAGAAATTTTTAATGGTTCAGATAGCGAATTAAAAGAGCTCGCGAAAGAAGAGCTCCCGATTTTAGAAGCAGAGAAAGAGCGCTTAGAGAAAGAATTAAGCATTCTTCTACTTCCAACCGACCCTTATGATGATAGCAATATCTTCCTTGAAGTTCGTGCCGGAACCGGTGGCGATGAGGCTGCGATTTTTGCCGGCGATTTACTTCGTATGTATATGCGTTATGCCGAAGATCGCCGTTGGGGAGTTGAAGTTATCAGTGAGCATCACGGCGAACATGGCGGTTATAAAGAAGCCGTTATTCTTATTAAAGGGCAAGGCGCTTATTCTCGCTTGAAGTTTGAATCAGGTGCGCATCGTGTTCAACGTGTTCCTGAAACAGAATCACAAGGTCGAGTGCATACTTCTGCGGCAACCGTTGCAATTTTGCCGGAAGTCCCTGAAACAGAGATGATTGAGATTAATGCCGGCGATCTTAAAATCGATACGTTCCGTTCATCGGGCGCTGGTGGTCAGCACGTTAACGTAACCGATTCCGCAATCCGTATTACGCATTTACCAACGGGCGTTGTCGTAGAATGTCAGGATGAGCGTTCCCAGCATAAAAATAAAGCGAAAGCGATGAGCCTTTTGGGTTCAAGATTATTAGAAGCAGAGCGTGAACGTGAACAGAAAGAGATGAGCGAAACTCGCCGAAATCTCGTTGGTTCAGGAGATCGTTCTGAACGTATTCGCACCTACAACTATCCGCAAGGACGTATTACCGATCACCGTATCAACTTAACGCTCTACAAGTTAGAAGATATTGTGAATGGCGATTTAGACCAAGTGATCGAACCTTTAATCCAAGAAAACCAAGCGGATCAGTTAGCGGCGATTGGAGATGAATAGATAACATTATGAGTGAGAAGGATGATTCACTGCAGATACGGATTTTAGCGACAAGCGATATTCATGGTTTTTATATGAATTTTGATTACTATAAAGATCAAGCAGTGGATCGTGCCGGGCTGATTAGCCTTGCAAAGGTGATTGAGGATGCAAGATCAGAAAATCCCAACTCACTTTTATTCGATAATGGAGATCTGTTACAAGGTTCTCCATTATCCGATTATCTTCGTGATTATTCGTTAGAAGATGAGCATCCCGCTTATTCTTTAATGAATGCGATGGGTTATGATGCGGCAACACTTGGCAACCATGAATTTAATTTCGGCGTGCCTTATCTCCTTGAAGTGCTGAATCAAGCACAATTTCCCTATATTAATGCCAATATTACGAACCTCGAAGGCGAGCATTTGTTACCGCCATCGGTGATTTTAGAGCGTGAATTTCTCACAGAAAAAGGTGAAACCGTTCCTCTAAAAATTGGTATTACCGGCATTTTACCGCCACAAATTGAAACCTGGGATAAAAACCATTTAGACGAATATGCCATCACGAATGAACGGCTCATGACGCATGATGCGGTTCAATCTGTGGAGAGAGAAGTAAAATCGCTGAAAGCGCAAGGCGCGGATTTGATTGTTGTGCTTGCACATACCGGCATTTCGAAACGTCCCTTTGAAACGGGAATGGAAAATAGTGCTTATTACATCTCTCAAATTCCCGAAGTCGATGCGCTTATTACCGGACATCAACATCGCCGTTTCCCATCAAACTCTTTTGAAGATATGGCGCATAAACAGGTGGATATTACAGAAGGAACTATCTGCGGAACACCTACTGTAATGCCGGGATCTTGGGCAAGATGGTTAGGCGTTATTGATCTTAAATTAACGAAAGTTGCCGGAAAATGGCAAGTAAAATCAGGGAATTCTCATCTTCGGTATGTTGAAGATTATCTGGAAGAGAATTTGCCGGTAAATGCCGAGCTTCAATCTCTCATGTTGCCGGCACATGAAGCAGTACGAGAAACGATGAACGTACCGATTTGCCAAACCGATTCGGGATTTTATAGTTATCTTTCTCTGATTCAAGATGATAACTGCATTCAAATTGTGGCAGATGCGCAGCGTTATTATGCAGAGCAGCTATTGTTGGAACGGGGGATTTCGGAAGATTATCCGATTCTGTCGGTAGTGCCGCTCTTTAAAGTCGGCAGCCGAAAGGATGATCCCACTTATTTTACCGAGATTGCTCCCGGCGAATTATCCTTTAAAGATATTGCCGATCTCTATGTTTATCCTAATTACTTGGTAGTTTTAGAAATTACCGGCAAGAATCTCAAAGAGTGGTTGGAATGTTGTGCGAGTATTTATCATGCAATTGATCCAAATGATGAAAATCCGCAACATCTCATTCATTGGGAAAAATATCGACCTTATAATTTCGATATTATTAAAGGCATTGAATATACGATTGATCCCACAGATCCGCCGAGATATAGCCCTGATTTAGAGCTCTGTAATGCGGAAAGTGAGCGTATTTCTTCGCTGACGTTTAAGGGGAAAGCTATTCAGCCAATGGATCAATTTTATTTAGCGACAAATAGTTATCGTGCTTTAGTGGATCGTTTCCCCGGCGCCGGCAGTAGTAATGTGGTTTGTGGAACGACAAAAGAGATTCCGGAAGTAATCCTCTCTTACATTACGGCAATGACGGAAGATTCGTTATTAACGATCTCGCCGGATGATAATTGGGGCTTAGATTTGCCGGCATTAACAGGCACGAAGTTACTGTTGGAAACGGCAAATAGCGAGCGAGCGCACAGCGTGATTGATCAAGATTCGAAATATATGATGCAGAAAGTCGGCATTGATGCCGAGAAGTTTGCGCTCTATGAAATAGATATTGATGCAACAATATCTTCTTAACGAAACATATTAATTATACATAATGAACGATAGCTAATTAGTAACTGCTAGCTTTGATGATTCTCGTATAACTGCGTAATTTTTTCTGAAAGCTGAAGAAGCTGTTTTTCTCGTTTTTGATCCATAATGAGATGATCTTTCTCGCAAAATTCAGGATGCGCTCTGAGGGATTTCGTGTCGTGAATGAGCATTCTCATTTCATGAGAAACAGTATGCGCGCTTTCCAAGTAAATCGGCGTTAATTGTGCATGACTTCTGCCATTGAGTGCGCCGACAATATAGAGCATTCTTGCTAAAAAATGTTGGATGGCTTCATCATTTACGCAGAAAATTTCTAAATCTTGAAGCTTATCCATGACGCTACTTCCGAGATGTTTAAAAGATGCTGCTAATCCGCCGATCACAGCGCCGGTTGCAGAAGCCGCGCCAAGCGTTGTAAAGCCTGCCAACGCATCAATTCCTACCATTAATCCCGCACCCACGCCGGCACCTTTACTAAATTGCACGGTAAAATCGATGAGATTATCGCTCGTAAACAGCTCTTTTTCATATTGCGTGCCTTGTGCTAGAAGTGCAAAGTAGGCGATATCTTCCTCGTTGAATTGATAGATTTTGAGAAGCGCTTGGATCGCACGTTTCTCTATTTTTTCAATCTGTTGATTGAGTTTTTGTAAAATAAACTCGGGATTTGTGGTACGTTTTTCCTTAATTTGTAAGGTCATTAAATTGAGATAAAAATTTGCCGTCACTTTCATTGCTTCTTGTAAGCGGGCATTTTCTTGCAAGGTTTCTAACTGAATATATGCCATGATTTCGGAATAATATTCCGGAAACATAATCGCAATTTGCTCGTAAAAGCGTTTTTTCTGTGGCGGAATTACCGTATCAAATTCTAAATAATGATGAATGCCATGCGCTTTAAGGTGCTGTTTCCAAGTGTCCAAATATTCTCCTTGCACAAAATTGAGGATCGGGAGAATTGGATGATGTGTTTTTGAAATCAGTGTTAATTCATCATCAAATTTTGGTAGAAAAGGAAGCCTGCAATCCACCACATAACAGGTTAAATCTGCGCTAAAGAGCTGTTTGATGACTTTGATTTCTTGCTCAAATTCAAGGTTGGCATCGGGATTATCAAGGAGTTTTTGCAGGTTTTCTGCTTCTTTTAGACGTGAGTTTGCCGGATATTTCTCTTCTAAAAAATCTAAAATCCCCATCGCATCTTCCATGCCGGGCGTATCGATATAGGTAAAAATGAGCTTTTCTGATGCTTGCTGAATCTCAGAAACATCAATAGTCGTAGATGCTTCATCTCGGATTTCTCCAAAATTTCTCGCTCTCGTAATCGTACGAATCAGCGATGTTTTTCCGGTATTCGTATGTCCAACAATGGCGATTTTGAGAGTTTTAGCTGTCATGGAAATTCCTTTTCAAGATGATCTTTTCGATGATTTATAATGCTCAATCTACATCGGAGATTTTTGCAGGATGATCGACTCATTAGGATAGAGATTTGGCGCGAGTTTTCGTTGCCATTCATCCGTGCGACTTTGGGAAGATTCTACAAGGATAATCGTATTATTGATAGAGAGATTCATCAACGTATAAATTCTTCGAAGCAAGCTTCTATCGGGCGTTAAATTGCCATCAATATAAAGGATAAGATCGTGAAGCGGATGTTTCGTGAGCTGATCTTTGAAATGATTAAACGCATTTCGATCATTAATAATCAGGATATTCTCGGGAAGCTCATGTGCAAAATCGAGCGCAACTTGGTTGCTTCCATTTCCTTTCGTAATGGTTTTAGGCGCTCGTTCTTGAATCGGGCGTTTTGCCGCAGGATCGATGATTTGCGCTTTCGGTGTTTCCGCCGTTAATAGTGTTGTTTGATACCGTTTGTAGTTACGAAATGCCCATAATGCCAGAATTATTCTCGGCAATAAGCCATAGCAGATAATCATCACAATGACCCAAATGGCCCAAGCTTTATCATTGGAAACTTCATTAGTGGATATATTGTTATCGGCAATGTTTGATTTTAAACTATTATCAATGATTTTCGGCGAAATCAGTTCTCCAAATATTAAATCGGGAATGGCATTTAAGACTTGAATGATATGCTGATAAACTCGGCTATCCTCGGGAAAGAGCGTGCTTGTAAGATTGAAATGATATTGCTGTAAGGTAAATTGAAAAAATAAACTGAGCGTGATTGCCGTAAAAACAATGATCCAAGCGCTATGCATAATGACTTTGGATAATAGCAATAATAATTGAGGATCAAAGGTTGTATTTAATTTTAGATTTTGCGCTTTTTTGAGGGAATCTTGTTTTTCTTGAAAGCGATGGATCCACTTTTGAAAAAAGAGCAGAAGCGTTGTAAAGAGTGAGTGCTTTCGAATCAGCGCAAAGAGCAGGAAGAAATATGCCGGCACTAATATTCCAAGCACAAGCGCAATGGGATGAATCGGGGAAGAGAGAAGGGAAGTGCTACTAATGATTGTGACCAAAAATAGTAGGATTCCACAAAAGCCAAAAACGCCTTTTGAAAAAGGCGATGATGGATTGTTTTGAATCGAATGTGGCAATGCCGTTTCAATATTTTCTGTCATGTAATAAGGTGCTTCGCAGTGAAAGGTTACTCCGGACGATCTGTTTTAATATAATGGAGCGTATTGCCAACAACTTTCGTGATCTGTATCTCTGTGCCGGCAGGAAGATTTTCCCCATGAATAATCCAAACGGAATCTCCAAGTGGTAAACGACCATTATTATCGATCACAGCTTCAGTGAGCGTATATTTATGCCCCACATATTCACTGCCACGAACTTGATTGAGATGCTTAGTTTTAATATCGGCATTCTTGTCTTTATAGGTTTTAACGCCGACAAGCACACTAATAATAGAAAACACCGCAAAACTGAGAATCTGCATCGTTAATGATAAATCGACAATTTTAAGCAGAAATCCGGTAACCAATGCCGCAATCCCAAGCCAAAAAAGATAAACGCCGGGCATAAAGAGTTCTAACAGTATCAATAAAGCGCCGATGATGAGCCAAATCATCATCGGATCCATATTAGAAAACAGCGACATCATTTTAAGATTCCTTGCCGGCAGACTTTACAAGCTCTGCAATGCCGGCAATTGAACCAATCATGCCGGAAGATTCCATTGGCATCATAATAATCTTGCCATTATCACTTTCTGCAATTTTACCAAATGCTTCCACATATTTTTGTGCGACGAAGTAATTGATTGCTTGGATGTCCCCTTCGCTAATGGCTTTAGAAACCATTAATGTTGCATTCGCTTCCGCTTCCGCCATTCTTTCACGAGCTTCTGCTTCTAAGAATGCCGCTTGGCGTTTTCCTTCAGCTGTTAAAATTGCCGATTGTTTTTCCCCTTCAGAGCGAAGAATTTCTGCTTCTCTCACACCTTGAGCTTCAAGAACAGCCGCGCGTTTTTCACGTTCTGCTTTCATCTGTTTAGCCATTGAATCGACGAGATCTCTTGGTGGCTCAATATCTTTAATTTCAATACGAGTTACTTTTACGCCCCAAGGTTCTGTTGCGTGATCCACTACAGAGAGAAGGCTTGCGTTGATTTCATCACGTTTAGAGAGAAGTTCATCTAAATCCATGGAACCCATTACAGTACGGATATTTGTCATGGTCAGGTTTAAAATTGCCGAGCCTAAATCATTGACGGCATAAGCGGCGCGCGCTGCATCATTGATTTGGAAGAAGACAACGCCATCGACACGAACCATGGCATTATCTTTCGTGATGACGGCTTGCGAAGGAACATCTGTCACGTTTTCCATCATATTAATTTTATGACCGATACGATCAAAAAATGGAACGATGAAAGAGATACCTGGTGTGATGGTTTTACGGTATTTTCCGAAACGTTCGATGGTATATTCATTTCCTTGCGGAACCATTTTAATACCGGAGAACACGAGTAAAACAGCAATTGCCGCAATAATTAAGACTAAAATAGCGCTGGTAGATAACATTATTTTACCTTCAGTTGTTTATTTGGAAGAAAATAGGTTTAAAAAAAGCATCTAAATCCTAAGAGATAGATGCTTTATCTCATTAATACTATTGATAGTATAAACGAAAACATTTGTTAATAATAACCCACATAACTAATTTTAATGGGTCTTATTTGCTAACGACTTATGCACTAAAAGAGTTCCCACAGCCACAAGTTGTTGTTGCATTTGGGTTTCTAATCACGAATTGTTCGCCTTGTAAGTCATTCACGTAATCAATCTCAGCGCCTACTAAATATTGGTAGCTTAAAGGATCAACTAAAAGTGTAACATCTTGGTTTACAACTTCCACGTCGCCATCTTCAACTTCATTGGCGAACGCAAAACCATATTGGAAACCAGAGCAACCGCCGCCTTGAATATATACACGAAGCTTCAGGCTTGCATCGCCTTCTTCTTCAATTAAGCTTTTCACTTTTAATGCAGCTGAATCTGTGAAATTAATTCCTGTTTCTTCGATCATTGACATCTTCATTTCTCCCTAAGTGAAAACAGTAAAATATGTCAAACATTATACCACTTTGGTCAAGTTTCTTTCACAATTCTCAAAGAAATTATTCGAATAAGCGAGAGCGATTATCGCTATGCCATATATCTAATACTAATTCCATGGCTGCAATTTCTTGTTGAACGAAAGAAGCGCCTTTTTCTTCCATATTTCCTGCAACATATAGTATCAATAACTGAGTGTTTTCGTTAGCTAATAAAAGTTTAGATTTGTTTGAGGGGATTCCATTTCTAATGAGTAATTGGTGAATTGCATTTATGAATATATCTGTTTCACTTGTATGAACCCAACTTGGCAAACGCCCAGAACCTTCAGAAATTTGTCTTAGAGATGCTTGCTTATCTGCATAATACATCCTTTTATTAGCGCGGGAGAAAGAAGCTAATAATATATAGATAACAATGCAACCAATTACTATTAAAATAAACGTCCCCATTATAAGTCCTCTCAAAAATTAAGAATTGATATGAAAACATAATATCAAAAAAAGCTTAACTCCTGTGAGTTAAGCTTTTTGTTTTAAAGTTTTGATTCAAAGAGAATGCAGAAAGAATGAAATTACTTCTCTTCTTCCTCTTTCACAACTTCAATTGCAAGTTCATCTAATTGTGCTTGGCTGATTGATGCTGGTGCATCTGTGAGTAAACATGCCGCTGATTGTGTTTTAGGGAATGCGATTACATCACGGATAGAGTTTTGTTCTGCCATAAGCATGACTAAACGGTCAAGACCGAATGCGATACCACCATGTGGAGGTGCACCATATTTAAGACCATCTAATAAGAAGCCAAACTTCTCTTCTGCTTCCGCTTTATCAATGCCGAGAAGTTCAAATACTTTCATTTGAACATCGTGTTTATAGATACGGATTGATCCGCCGCCTAACTCTGTACCGTTTAATACTAAGTCATAGGCATTTGCGATAGAGTTTGCAGGATCGCTGAGAGATTCGATACCTGTTTTTGGCGTTGTGAATGGATGGTGAACTGCAACATAACGTTTTGCATCTTCATCATATTCAAACATTGGGAAATCAACGACCCACATTGGTGCCCATTTGCGCGTTAAAAGGTTTAAATCTTTACCGATTTTCACACGAAGTGCACCGATTGCATCATTCACAGTCGTTGCTTTATCCGCACCGAAGAAGATGATGTCGTTGTTTTTCGCATTCGTTGCTTCAAGAAGCGCTGTTAATGTTGCGTCATCTAAGAATTTCACAATTGGAGATTGTAAACCTTCACGACCTGCTGCAACATCGTTGACACGAATATATGCAAGACCTTTCGCGCCGTAACGACCGACGAATTCTGTGTACTCATCAATATGACGACGTGTGAATTTGTCAGATGAATCAGGAATGTTCAATGCAACAACACGGCCGTATTCGCGGTTTGCAGCATCATTGAATACTTTAAATTCACATGATTTCATGATTTCAGTCACTTCTGTGAATTCAAGTGGAATACGAAGGTCCGGCTTATCAGAACCAAAGCGAGCCATCGCTTCATGCCAAGTCATGCGTGGGAAATCATCCCCAAGATCAACATTGATAGATGCTTGGAAAACGTTACGAATCATGTTTTCTGCAAGATCCATAATCTCATCAGATGAGAGGAATGATGTTTCGATATCCACTTGTGTGAATTCAGGCTGACGATCTGCACGTAAATCTTCATCACGGAAACAACGAACGATTTGGTAATAACGATCAAAACCACTCACCATTAAGAGCTGTTTGAAGAGCTGTGGACTTTGTGGAAGTGCGAAGAATTCACCATGATGAACACGTGAAGGAACCACGTAGTCACGCGCGCCTTCTGGCGTTGCTTTTGTTAAGAAAGGTGTTTCGATATCAAGGAAACCTTGGTTATCAAGTGCTTCACGGATATAACGTGTGACTTTTGAGCGAAGCATAATGTTTTTATGCATGCGTGAATCACGAAGATCTAAATAACGATATTTAAGACGAACTTCTTCTGAAGTTTTATCATCACCCAATTGGAAAGGAAGTGGTGCTGCTGCGTTTAAGATTTTCACCTCAGTGGCAATCACTTCAATTTTTCCAGAAACGATATTTTCATTGATCATCCCTTCAGGACGAGCAATAACTTTACCTTCAATTTGAATCACAAATTCGTTACGAATTTTTTCAGCTTCTGCAAATGGTGTTGTTAAATATGCTGGGTCAATTACTACTTGTACAAGACCTTCTCTATCGCGAAGATCCACGAAGATAATCCCGCCGTGGTCACGACGACGATGTACCCAACCAGAAAGTGTTACAGTTTTGTCGAGAAGCTCCTCGCTCACTAATCCGCAATAATGTGATCGCATAATAATTGAATCCTTAAATTGGTAATACGGTTTGTCACGTATTATGAATTGTCGTTTGAAAACCAAATTATACAATTATAGGGTATTTTACGAAACTTTTCAGACGAAGATGAGATGTTTTTGTCCGCTATTGCGGTAGATATTATTCAGGGAACATTTCAAAATTCATTTATCACTCTGTTGCAAGATGTGATGACAGGTAGGCACTTGCTGCCAACCGCTTTCAAGATGCGCCCTCGTGTAAATTATATGTGAATTTACCGCAGAGCGATCTTGAATAATAATCTAGGAACCTACGCCTTACAAAGCATAGGTCCCTAGAGTTTAAGCCTATCGTGTCTCTATTTTTTTTATTATTTGAGACTAGATACATCTACTCACCATATTTACTAAACCGTGAAAGTATAGTTCTTTCTTTAGCTTAGTCCTCCTTTGAATGCGCTTAGATTGTGGTGATACTTTTTTAATATTTTTTATCAATCTAAGAACAAAATTTGTTACAACAACCTGACTATGATTATCCCATTACGAATGTAATTGCAAATTTTAATCACAAATAAAAATATAAATCATTGATATTTGTCATGATTATGTTGCATGTAATATTCCGATATTACGGATAATAAGACAAATAGAATGATGGGATGATTTTTTAATGAAAAATGTGGTGTAGACTAAGTTCATCAAGGTTTTAAAGATAATAGCAGGAATCTCTTTTGCAATACTGGTATGCCATATTTAGCGAAGATTTTACGATAAAATAGAGCAAATCAAGGAATATTTTAGTTGAAATATTGCCATAACATTTGTAGAGGGATATTGTCTTTGATGGCATTACATAGTTTGATCTAATTACAGTAGCGAAGGCAAAAGAGAAATCATGGGAATTGAGTTAGTATTTTTTTTATCGTTGGGATGTATTATTGGTTTAATCTCCGGTTTATTAGGAGTCGGTGGTGGAACCGTTGTTGTTCCGGCAGTGGTATTCTTTTTAGTGTCGCTCGGAATGGATCCTAATCTGATTATGAAAGTCGCGCTCGGAACCTCTTTTGCAGTTGTGGCGATGACGAGTCTTTCATCAGTAATTGCACATCAACGCCGAGGCTCTGTGATGTGGGGAATAGTTTGGATTATGGGAATTGGTGCCGTTATCGGCGTTTCCGTAGGAAGCAGAGTGGTCACGATGATGAGTGATTTTGCGCTTCAGCTTCTGTTCAGTATCTTCTTGGCTTACACCATTATTAATATGCTGAGAACGGCTTCGAAAAAAGAAGCAGATTCCGCATCGCATATTCCAAAACCTGCGTATTTTGGGATTGGTGGGGTTATCGGTTTTCTCTCGAGCTTTGTCGGAATCGGTGGTGGCGTAATGATCGTGCCGGCATTGAGTAAAATTGGGTATAAGATGAAAAATGCGATCGCATCTTCTTCGGCGATTGGCATGTTAATGGCAGCGTCAGGCGCGATTAGTGCGTTGATTAACGGCTTGGATGTTGCGGGAGTACCGGAAGGCTCAGTCGGTTTTGTCTATCTGCCGGCGGTGATTGGTTTATCTATTACAAGCGTGATCTTTGCACCGCTTGGCGCAAAATTGGTATATGTATTGCCGGTAAAACGCATTCGTCAGATTTTAGCGGGATTCTTAACCATTGTTCTCGTAATTTTTATCTACAATAATTTTGTAGCGTAATATGAGATTGAGATTATTTATGGATATTTCGGTTTAAAATCTACTGTAGAAGCTAGCGCATGATATTTAAAAGCATGCACGTATTCGACTCAGCTGTGGACCGGCCTATATTATAGGATCTAGCTTTTTAAGCGATTCCACTAGAAAAAGAGAAGCAAGAGAGATAAGCAAGGGCGTTTCCCTTGCTTTTTTTGTATAATCTTACAAACATTCATTTTTAAAATCCTGTTGATCATAAAGGTTCATAAAACATGTCGAAAACATTTTTAGTCGTTGATGGCTCTAATTTTCTCTTTCGAGCGTTCCACGCACTGCCACCGCTGAAAAGCCCTGATGGAAGACCTACAGGCGCGATTCGTGGCGTGATTAATATGTTTGAGAAACTCATGCGAGAATTTAATCCGGATTATTTAGGCGTGATTTTTGATGCAAGCGGTAAAAGCTTCCGAAGTGATCTTTATGAAGATTACAAAGCACATCGTCCGCCAATGCCAGATGATTTGCGTGAGCAAATTGAACCACTCTATGAAATTATTGATCTCATGGGATATCCAAGAATTTCCATTCCCGGCATTGAAGCGGATGATGTGATCGCAACGTTAGCGCTAGAAGCGAAAGCGAAAGGTATTCGTACGATTATCGCTTCCAGCGATAAAGACTTAGCGCAACTCGTGGAAGACGGGGTAATTACCATGTATGACGGCATGAAAAATGAAATGCTCGGGCGTGCAGAGGTTTTTGAGAAATATGGCGTATATCCAGAACAAGTGCGAGATTATCTTTCACTTATGGGCGATAGCGCCGATAATATTCCCGGCGTTCAAGGTGTTGGCCCGAAAACAGCGGCAAAGTGGATTCATGAATGGGGTACATTAGACGAAATCGTCGAAAATGCCGGCGGTATTAAAGGGAAAGTGGGTGAACGTCTTCGTGATAGCTTAGAAATGTTGGCGCTTTCAAAAGAACTCACAACGCTTCTCACGACCGCAAAATTGCCGGTAACGGTGGAAGAATTACAACTCAAAGACCCTTTTACGGATCGTTTACGAGATATTTATCAAGATTTGGGTTTCCGTCAATTACTCATCGGTCTTGAAAATGGGAAAACAGATGCACCAAGCTTTGTGCCTCCGGTTGCGAAAGCGGCGAAAAGTAGTGATGACGAAGATGGTTGGGTGAATCCGGCACTTCCTGAAACGATTGAATATGCAACCATTACTACGATTGAAGCGCTTCAAGCATTTATCGCCTTGATTCCACAATCTGCGATTTTAGCGCTCGATACGGAAACCGATGGTTTGAATTTTATGAGCGCCAATTTAGTGGGAATTTCGCTCTCCGTTGCGCCGGGAACCGGCATCTATATTCCGTTTAAACAAGCGGGTTTAGAAAATCCACTCTTGATTGAAGATGTAATGCCGTTATTAACGCCGATTTTGGAAGATGAAACAATTCCTAAAGTTGGGCAAAACATTAAATTTGATTGGCATATTTTAAAGCGTTACGGCTCTGAAATTCGCGGCATTCAAGATGACACAATGCTTGCGAGTTACGTTTATAATCCCACCGGCAATCGTCATAATATGGATGCGCTTGCCGAGCTCTATTTAGGATTTGAAACAACGCCTTTTGAGAAAATTGCCGGCAAAGGAAAATCTCAAAAAACATTTGATGAAATTGATATTGAAACGGCGAGCTTTTACGCCTGTGAAGATGCGGATATTACGCTGCAATTACAGCACAGTATTGTGCCGAGATTAAAAGCAGAAGCGAGCCAATACAAGGTTTATGAAGAGATTGAAATGCCGTTAGTGCCGGTGCTTGCGAAGATGGAGCATGAAGGGATTATGGTCGATGCTGCGCATTTAGAAGCATTAAGTGCAGAATTTGGCGAAAACCTTACGGCGCTAGAAACGGAAGCGTATGAGCTTGCCGGCGAAGAATTTAATATGAGCTCTTCGAAACAAGTAGGCGAAATTCTCTTTGAAAAGTTAGAATTGCCGGTGATTAAAAAAACGCCAAAAGGCGCACCATCAACGGCGGAAGATGTGTTAGTCAAACTTGCTGAAGATTACCCATTACCAAAAATCATTATGGAATATCGTGAGTTTTCAAAACTCAGATCCACTTACACAGATTCGCTCGTTGCCGAGATTAATCCTGCAACAAAGCGTGTGCATACTTCCTTTAATCAGGCGCAAACAAGTACCGGTAGATTATCGTCTTCCAATCCAAATTTACAAAATATTCCGATTCGAACCAAAGAAGGTCGCCGAATTCGTGAAGCGTTTATCGCAAAAGAAGGTTCCATCCTATTAGCAGCGGACTATTCACAAGTTGAGCTTCGTTTAATGGCACATTTCTCACAAGATGAAGCGATGCTCAAAGCGTTCCAAGATGGCAAAGATATTCACGCCGCAACTGCAGCGGAAGTATTTGGTTTGCCGTTAGAAAAAGTATCGAGCGAAGAGCGTCGGGCGGCAAAAGCGATTAACTTCGGACTTATTTACGGCATGGGCGCGTTTGGACTTGCGAAGCAATTAGGGATTTCTCGCACACAAGCGCAAGAATATATCAGCCTCTATTTCAGCCGTTATCCCGGCGTTTTAAATTATATGGATCAATCGAAAGAGAAAGCGAAAGATCTTGGATATGTGGAAACGCTTTTAGGCAGACGTCTATATTTGCCGGGAATTCATAGCTCAAACGCAATCGCGCGTTCTGGCGCGGAGCGTATCGCTATTAATGCGCCTTTACAAGGAACGGCTGCCGATATTATCAAGCTTGCGATGCTGAAAGTCGATGCGTCATTAATGGCAAAGCCGGAGATTGATGCCAGTATGTTACTGCAAGTGCATGATGAATTAATCTTGGAATCCACACTCGAATCAGAAGCGGAAGCAACAACCTTGTTGATTGATGCAATGACCGATGTTCTAAAAATTGATGTGCCACTGATTGTAGAAGTTGGTCGAGGCAAAAACTGGGATGAAACAGCGGGCTAATTTCCTAAGTCGATTTCTTAAACTGATTTCATCTGCGATAAAACTTTAGAAGCATTGATGACATATTGAAAAAGCATTAGTAAATAACGACTAATGCTTTTTTTGTGTCTGCTTCTTATCGGATTTAGCGCTATTTTGAATATGATCATTTGTTGATATAGTAGATTCTGTTTTATGGGGAAGGCAATGTTTGAATCATCTTTGAAATCATCGAAATAGGGAATCATCATGACAATATGGATCATCAGTTTGAGCATAATAGGAATGATGTTGCTCATGATATTGTTCTACGGCATTACCATTTATAATACGTTGGTCAAAAAACAGCAGATCATGAGCGAAGCATTTATGATGATGAATGTCTTTTTGACGAAACGACAAGAGTTAATTCCAGCATTGATTACCGCAAGTCAGAAGATGCTTGATATGAATATGGAAGGTTTGCAGAAATTGATGGAATTAGCGCCGAAAAATAGTGTTGCAATTGAATCTGATCATCGGCATATCCGGCATTCTCAGGAAACGAATCATGATTTAGAGCTTTCAGCGACGCAAGCTATCGATCAGACAATTCAGCTTGCCGAGAAAACGGAACAAGAATTAGCGCTATTTTTAAAAACAGCTACGCTTTCCCCAAATTTGATGTCAGATCAAGGGTTACAAGCGGTCTATCAATCCCTTCAAGACGTAGAGAAAGAGATTAGCCAAGCAAGGCGTTATTACAATGCAACGGTGCGAGATTATATGACGTACTTTTCAAAATTCCCTAATATCTTTATTGCTGTTGTCGGAAAATTTCCGCAAGGTCACTATTTTTATCAGGAAGGTATGGGAAAAGGGAAAATGAGTGACAATACTCGTTGAGTAGGTTGAGGAAAAGTGATTAATTGTTTAGTTTTTATTTAATATAATTATTATCTTTAAATATATTTATCTTTATTAACGTATCATCGAGAGCAATTATAGTCTTTTAAGGTGTTGCTCTGCTTGTAAACAGTTATTGCAACACTTTTACATTACATGAGTAAAGGTATCTAAATGGCGATTATAAAATATTTTCGAAATTTATGGATGTGTAGTATTTGGTTGCTCTTTGTTAGTTTGTCTACCGCAATGGCAGACAAAATCCAAGATTATCATGTAGACATTACGATCTTAGAGAATGGACGTATTGATGTGGTGGAAACCATTAAGATCGAAACAAAGCTTGAAGAGATTCGACTAGGTATCACGAGAGAAATACCAATTAATTATGCTTTGGGGAAGAAAGAAGTCTATACGCCAGTCAAGATTATCAGTGTGACACGAAATGGAAAACCTGAAAATTATTGGACAGTTCGAAGATCCAATAATTTACAGATTTTAACCGGCGAAGAGAAGAACTTAGCAGAATATTTTCTCGCATTTGGAGAGCATACTTATCAAATTCATTGGCAAAGTGAGAATCATATTCGAAAGTTCGGAGAATATGATGAAATCTATATTAATGCGATAGGCACTAATTGGCGTTTACCAATTGATAAAGCTTCTGCCACAATTTTTCTGCCAGATTCAGTGGAAGAGATTCAATCGGCAGGTTATTTTGGGAAAGGGGGAAGCACTGCTAGAGCGAAAGTTGAAGTGGTTTCTCCTACAGAGATTCGATTTACGGCGCCGAGATCATTATCAAGATATGAAGGTTTAACCGTTTCCACAGGATTTACACCGGGTAAAGTGGCAGGTGTTGAAAGGGATTGGACGACAAAATTATTGGAATCGATTCAAAATGCACTGCCTTTTCAGTTATCCTTAACCCCGATTTTTATGTTGGGAGCCTCCATTGTTCTGTTTCTCTATTGGTGTGTTGGATGTATCATTTTTCGGATCATTACCCCTAAAAGCCACAGAACATTTAACGTAAGATTCACACCGCCTAATTTTCCGTTAGAGAAGATTATTGGACTGTTTCCTTCTAAAAAACAAAATGATACTCAATATCTATTAGCTGTTTTAGTAGAGCTGATTCGGCGCAATATTATTAAGATTACGCCGGAGAATAAAAGAATTATTTTGACAGGCGAGGGCGATTTTTCAGATCTTTCTCAATCAGAAAAAGATGTTGTGTCAACCATGGAAGAGCAAGGTGGGCAGATCTATTATCATCGCTATAATGCCGGTATTGAAGCCATGCGAAATAAAGCACTGTCGCCGATTCATGCGCTGATGCGGAAGTTTTATCGCTCGCCGATGACCTTATTTAAGTGGACGGCATTTTTTCTCATTGTTGGGTATTGCGTAGTTTTCTCTGAAGCAATATCCGTGATTACCTATTTCTTTTTGATCTTTATGATTGTTGGTATCGGCGTATTTTTAACAGGAGTATTGCTATTTTTGAAAGCACTCTATTCCGGGAAATTTTCAGAAATATTTGGCGCCATCTTCCAAACTCCGATGCTCCTTCTATTTGGAAGTGTGTTCACATTAATTCCGATTACATGGGCACCCGATATTTTATTTGGTCTTCCACAAAGGGGAATTACAGATCAGCTCATTCTGAATGGGGCCGTAATGATTGCGAGCATTGTTCTACTGAGTTCTGTGTGTTCGCTCTATTCAAGATTTGGGAAAACGATTCGTACTGAATATGTGGATGAGCAACAAGATGTTTTAGAGTTTGAACACTTTTTGCGATATACCAAAAAAGAAGAATATACGATTTTGCGTCCGGAGATTTTCGAGGAGTATTTAGCATATGCCATCATTTTTAATTTAGAAAAAAAATGGTTAGCGCTATTTAAAGAAAAATATCCTGAAGCATATGAAGCGAGTCGCCGTACAGGAAGTATTGCCAGCGTTGCGGTCATGAGCTCCTCCAGTTTTTCTCGTTCTATGTCAGCACCCAAAAGTAGCGGAAGTTCCAGCGGGAGAAGTGGTGGCGCTGGACGCAGTAGCGGAGGCTCAAGAGGCGGCGGCTCATCCGGCGGAGGTTCAGGCGGTGGCGGAGGTGGAGGCCGATAAGGTTTCCACGAAATTGAATAGCTCTTAACTATTTAAATAGAAAGAGAACAGAAAAGAGAATCTAGATGTGTTTTAAACGTTTAGATTCTCTTTTTTATGGGAATTAAAGAAGTTTAATCTTCGTAAGGAATTTTACTAAAAGTAATTTCTCCTCGATCTTTTTTATCAAGGCATTGTTGATGGGATAGGATTGGTTTTTTACGAATAATTTGTTTGAAACCGCTAGAAGATAGTGTGATATCGCCGTCCGTTAAAATAATTTTCCATAGATATTGGAATCCTCCTTGTGGGGTTCCTATTTTTTCGAGGAGCTCTATTTCATATATTTCTAAAGGAAGCGTAATGGAGGATTTATAGTGGATATTAAACTTGATATCCCACGTATTTTGAAAAATAAGCGTTGCTGGTGCAATCCAAAAACTAAAGCGGCCATTTTCTGGTGCATTCCATAGCAGAATAGTATCGATATCGAGCATCATATTATTGGTATATTCTTCTTCAATGAATTCGAATGCAAAACCATGAAGCTGATTGTCATGCCAAGTCATTTTCTCGAAATCTTGTTCTGTCCAAATTTTCTGGTACACATTGATCGTGTTAGTCATGATTAACTCCTTGAATACGGGATTTGAAAAATAGAGAGAAAATTAGTGGATATAGCCAGCTTTGTCCTACTAATGCGAGCAAAGAGAATTTTTCTCCATAAGGTAATAAGTAATCTTTGGTGAAAGGAAACCAAAGGTAGGCAAGACCTAAGCTTCCAAAGACACCTAAGCTGAAATAGAGAATAAAGGGGATATATTTTGTTTGAACGATTTTAAAGAAAGCATATGTTAAGCCACCCATAATCATGATATTGCTGATGATAAAAGTGAGTGATAAAAGAATGCTTTCAAAAAATTCTAATGACAATATTGATCCAGACAAGCCAAGAATTGCCAAAATGATTAAGAAATAAATCATGTTTAGAAAAGAGTTTTGAGAAGTCAGTTTCTGGGAGTTATTTCTCCAAGTTAACTCTGTAAAAGTAGCAACATTGATGATAAAAGCATTAGATACACTGAATATCATTAATAAATAATTAAAGAAGGAATTAAAGTTTTTAAAAATGAGACCAATATCACGGAATGTATATTCCCACTTCGATGGATTACCAAGTCTTTCAAGGCGATATGGCAGTAAATTTTTGAAATCATACCAATGGGAAATAAAGCCATATATTTCATGAAATAATACGAATTGAATGGCAAATGCAATCATATATAACAGGATTCTTGCCATCGTATTTTTAATGCATTTACTGCGAAAAATAGCGATTAAGATTGCTAGAAATATCGTAAAAAAGAGAATAATAAAGATGACCTGAAAGCTTTGAGATTCTCTCCTAAGCCCATGCTGTAAAAGCAGCTGTAAAGGGGTAAAGATACAGGTAAAAATAGCTATTGTTTTGATGATTTTGAATAAAAGAACCCATGAACGAATAGGAGATTGGGAGATATACTTGTTACCGACATTTGTCATTGTATGAGCCTGTTATTCTTGAAGTTTTATCTGATTCATTAAATTGAGTTAATCTAAAGTAATTCAATATTATCATTAGATTGGGATTTTTATTAATCAGTTATATTTAATTTGTAAATTTCAGAACTAAACAGGCATTCATTCAGATATTGTCTTTATCTATTTTTGTTTAAACAACCGAAAATGAAATGGCTCGATGGTTTTTGTGAGTAATCTATTTTGCATGGTGCGCGTCCAACTTGTGGATAACCCTGGGGATGAAAGTAGGATAAGGGTGTTTTCTTCATTGAAAGGCTCGTTAAAAGCAATATTAGTGGCGCGTTTTACAGAAAGCGTTCCCAGTCTTGAAAGAAGGGTCATTGTGGAATCGGGCGCAATCGTTCCTTCTTTAATGACGCGATAGAGCCAACCGCAATAGGCGGTATCTTGCATGACCTGAGAAAGATTCGGAATTTGTAGATGGTAATTGAGCTTATAACAAGGAGAGCGAGGTTGCGTGATTTGGATGATTGCATCGCCAAGCTGGTAGATGTCGCCCATAAATGCATTCTCTTCTGTTAATCCTAATGTGGAGATATTTTCACCAAATGCAGGTGCTTTGAAAAGATGAGAAAGTGCCGGATATTGCGTTTGCCAATAAGAGTAATGCTCACTTGGATAATGGCAAAGTGCTCGATCGATTCCACCGTGAAATCGCTTCTCATATTGTTCATCACCAAAAATGCCGAGATTGGTGAGTTGCACAGGTTGCGTGAGCGGAGATTTCGCTATCGCACTCGGTTCATGATCTTGGTATTCTTGGGTTTTTCCGGCAAAAAGATTGAGAAGTTGAATATTAGGTAACTGCATAGATGAACCTTATAGAGCAATGGGATATGGCTGGATTTCTTAATTTTAGAGCGAAGTGTGAATGTTGACAAAGCAGTGAGATGTTTAACGTGGAACCTTTTTTGTATTCTAAAGGCAGAAAAGGTAGGGCAGTTAATTCACATAGAAAGTAGATATTTAAAAAGCGTTAATATGAATCATATTAACGCTTTTGGATAAGGCAATGCTGCCTTTTTGAGAGGATGATTTACAACGATTTTAGCGTTGTGATCATCTCATTGATGACTTTCTGCGCATCGCCGTAAACCATATCGGTATTATCTAAATAGAAGAGATGGTTTTCAATGCCAGAGAATCCTGAACCTTGTCCACGTTTCACGACAAACACTTGTTTCGCTTCATCGGCATTTAAAATTGGCATGCCGTAAATTGGGCTTGATTTATCTACTCTTGCCACAGGGTTTACAACATCATTTGCGCCGATCACAAGAACCGCATCCGTATCTTTAAATTCGCCGTTGATTTCATCTAAGTCAAAAATACTTTCGTAAGGAACGCCTGATTCTGCGAGAAGTACGTTCATATGTCCTGGCATTCTTCCGGCAACAGGATGGATGGCAAAGCGAACATCAACACCGCGAGCTTCCAAGATTTTTACAAGCTCTGCTACTTTATGTTGCGCCTGTGCTGCTGCTAAACCATATCCTGGCACGATGATCACTCGATCCGCATAAGCCATTGTCATTGCGGCATTTGCGGCATCTGTTTCTGTCATGGAACCTTCGATTTCGCTCTCTTCGCTACTTGCATCGCCAAAGTTCGAGAATAGAACATTACTGATAGAGCGGTTCATCGCTTTTGCCATAAGGAGTGTTAAGAGCGTTCCGGCAGCTCCGACAACGGTTCCGGCAACGATTAAACCGCCGTTATCCATCGCAATTCCTTCAAACGCAACTGCCACACCCGTTAATGCATTAAAGAGCGAAATAATCACCGGCATATCTGCGCCGCCAATAGGAATCGCAATTAATACACCAAGTGCAAGGGTCAGTAAGAAGAAGATGAAGAGCATTGTGTAATGCGGTGTGGACTCTGATGCTAAGAGCATTGCTAATAGGATTGAGAAGATGAAGAGGAAGAGATTAACGATATTTCGGTTTTTAAAACGAATGGTCGATTTCATTCTGCCATCGAGTTTTGCCCAAGCCACAATCGATCCTGTGAAAGATACGGCGCCGATAAATCCACCGATTGCCGCAAGAAGTAGCACTCTTGAGTTATACGCCATCTCTGCAGATCCTGTTTGCAATAGCGCAATTGCACCAATAATCGCCGCAGATCCACCGCCAACGCCATTATAGATCGCAATCATTTGTGGCATGTTGGTCATTTCAACTTTGAGCGCGGAACGTTTTGCGATCACAAAACCAATACCGCAAGCGAGAAGGATCAGCACAAGATTGGTGAAGTACGATTTATGCATGATATCGGGATGAAAAAGGGTAATAACGACTGAAAATAGCATCGCAAGACCGGCAAAACGAATGCCTTTACGCGCTGTTGAAGGATGACTCATGCTTTTAAGAGCATAGATAAAAACAATTGCGGCAAGAAAATAGCCGAGATTAACAATCATTGCGCCCATGAATTATTGCTCCTCTTTTTTATTAGATTTAAACATTTCAAGCATTCTGTCCGTCACGTAATAACCGCCGACGGCATTGACGGCGCCAAACACAACGGCGATAAACGCAAGGGATGTTTGAAAGAAACCATCTGCATGACCCAGTGCGATCATGGCGCCTACTAAAATAATGCCGTGGATAAAGTTCGAGCCGGACATTAATGGCGTGTGAAGAATCGCCGGAACACGGGAAATGACTTCAAATCCCAAAATCGCGGAAAGCACAACGATATAGAGCGCTGCAAATCCTGTAATCATAAATATATCTCCTTAAAAGTGATGCTCTAAGTTATAGCTTAAGCCGTCATAATTGTTTTAATACGATCAGAAACGATTTCCCCTTGATACGTCACAAGGGAATTTTTCACAACTTCATCTTCTAAATCTAGCGCTAAACCTTCTTCTGTTAGAAATGGGCTAAGATAGTTATAGATATTTTGCGAGAACATTTCAGAAGCATGAATCGGCACTCGTGATGGAAGATTCAGTGGTCCATTAATGGTAATGCCGTTGTGAATAAAGCATTCTCCCGGTTTTGTCATTTCACAGTTGCCACCAGTTTCCGCTGCCATATCAATGATGACAGAACCTGCTGCCATTGATTCCACCATGTCGCTCGTAATAATAATCGGTGCGCGTTTTCCTGGAATCGCCGCAGTTGTGATAATGACGTGTGCTTCTTTCACATGCTTTGCTAACGCTTCTGTCTGTTTCGCTTTCTCTTCTTCCGTGAGTTCTCTAGCATACCCGCCTTCGCCTGCGGCATTCACGCCGGTATCTACTAACTTTGCGCCGAGCGATTCAACCTGTTCTTTAGCATCCGGGCGAATATCGTAGGCTTCCACTTGCGCACCTAATCGTTTTGCTGTTGCAATCGCTTGTAAGCCGGCAACCCCAACACCAATAATGAGTACTTTTGCAGGACGAATGGTACCAGCTGCTGTTGTGAGCATTGGAAAAAAGCGAGGGGAAAGATCAGCCGCGATGAGCGCAGATTGATAACCTGAAGCCGTTGCTTGAGAAGAGAGCACATCCATGCTTTGTGCACGAGTAATTCTTGGGATAAATTCGAGGGCAATGCTATCGATTTTTTGATGCGCGAAGCTTTCAATGAGTGGCAGATGATTAAAAGGATCTAGTAAAGAAAGGGTGAGAGATCCTGCTTTGAATTGATGACTGAGCGTTTTAGACGGCGCATGAATCGAAAGAATGATCGCAGGTTTATCAAATGTCGGTTTTTCGACAATTGCCCCTACATTTTCATAAGATTCATTACTAAAATAAGCGTGAATGCCGGCATCCGGTTCCACGATGACTTTAAAGCCTGCTTTGACAAATCGTTCAGTATTCTTAGGATCGAGCGCAACGCGTTTCTCTAAATGATGCGTTTCTTTCAATACAATGATAGTTTTAATCATAATTAATTCTTACTCCAAATTGTGACTCCACATGGTGAAAAACTTATAAACTCCAATAGTATCATGCGGTAGTTTGTATCTGAATTGAAGTCGGTTTTGAAATAAATTTGCAATAAGTTTGATCTGTTGCCTTTTTTTATCAAGGAGATTCAATTTCTTTTACTGCCGACGGAGGAAGATTTGATATACTCAATCAATATAAAAAGATAGAGATCTTAGAAATTTTGAGTAAAGGGTTACTGTGACTAATATAGATCAATCCCATAAGTCTTCGGCACAACAAAACAAAAAACCAAGATTTATCGCTTTTAAAAGATTAATCAGTTACAAATATTTTGTAGCGTTAGCCAAGAAAATTATTCCCTGGGCCTTTGTGCTGAGTGCTATTACAGCAGTCGTAGGACTTTATTACGGCTTATTTGATTCGCCGGTAGATTACCAACAAGGTAATACGGTTCGAATTATGTATATTCATGTACCCGCAGCGATTTTATCTTCCGGACTCTATATGTTCATGGCCTTTTGTAGTGTCATGTATCTTATCTTTAGAATTAAACTTTTCCCCGTTATTGCAAGAGCAACAGCTGTTCTCGGTGCTGTTTATACCTTGATTACATTAGTAACAGGTGCAATTTGGGGCGCACCTACTTGGGGGACTTGGTGGGTTTGGGATGTCCGTTTAACCTCTGTTTTAATCCTGTTTTTTCTCTATCTTGGCTATATTGCACTTGATAATGCGTTTGAAGATCGAGAAACGGCGAATATGGGGATTTCAATATTAGCGATTATCGGCGTGGTAATTGTTCCAATCATTAAGGTTTCGGTATATCTCTTTGCAACCCTTCATCAAAAAAGTACAATTTTTGCATCGGGAGGACCCAGTTTGGATCCGGCGATGCTAAAACCCCTAGCTCTAATGATGGGCGCATATATCCTCTTTACGGTCGGGTATATTCTACTAAAGAGTGTGCATCTGATTTATCGAGAGCAGTTACTGCAAGCTTACACTAAAAATTAAGATCAGAACTCAGAGAGAAGCCTTCGGGCTTCTCTTGTGCGCTTAGGCATTTTGATTAACGAGATTGAGATGAAAGCGATGTTTCATCTAAAAGAAAAACGATTAAGGTATCTTTAAGGTACAGATGGTGAAATATAGAGCGATTAAAAAACGATTATAAAATTATAGATATGAATGATGACAACATGTTTATGATTTGACTGTTTTATACAGTCACAAACAGGTTATATAATTATTTTATTAGAGGTTATTTAAATGGCAGATTTTTTAAGTCTATTAGATATGGGAAAACATACTGCTTATGTTTGGGCATGTTATGGTTTTGTCGGAATTTGCTTAATGGGGTTAATCATCTCTTTGCTCACGGAAGGCAGAAGCTTGAAGCGAGCAATGATCAAGGAGGGTTTATTAAATGAGTCAAAGTAATATGAATATGAAAAAACGCGGGATGATGTCACCAAGACAAAAGCAACGTATGTATGTTGTGATTGCTGTGATTGTTGCGGCATTTGTGGTGATTGGTTTTGCGATGTTTGCATCACGAGATAACTTAAATCTCTACTATTCTCCAGAACAAGTAGAAAAGGGCGAAGCGCCACTTGATAAGACAATCCGCGTAGGTGGTCTTGTTGTTCCTGGAACGTTGCATAAAGGGACAGAATCACTTGCCGTTGAGTTTGCATTAGTTGATGGATCATCTGAGCAAATTATTGTGAGCTACGAAGGTATTTTGCCGGATCTCTTCAGAGAAGGGCAGGGAATTATTGCACGCGGTAAATTAATCGAAGGCAACCAATTCGTGGCTGAAGAAATTTTAGCAAAGCATGATGAAGAGTATATGCCACCAGAAGTAGCGGCAACTTTAGAGTCGCAAGGTCATCCGTTTAAAGAGAAAGATATTTAAACTGATTAAAAGAACATACACTAATCATACACATTGAATGAAGGGTTTTTATGCTTCCGTTAGGTCAACTCGCGCTCTATCTTGCGCTCGGTGTTTCATTAGCACTATTTATACTGCCATTGATAGGCATTAAATTACGAAGTCCACAATTGATGTATAGCGCAAGGCCATTAACCATATGGCTTTTTGTGTTGATACTCTTCTCCTTTATCTATTTGGGACATCTGTTTTGGATTAGTGATTTTAGCTATGCGTACGTTTTCCAAAACTCCAATACAAAACTGCCGGATATCTATAAATTAACGGCAATTTGGGGCGGACATGAAGGCTCAATGTTACTGTGGGTATTAACGTTAACCGCATGGATGTTAGCAGTGGTGATCTTTACGCGTAAAATGCCACTTGAATTATCGGCAGCCACATTAGCGGTTTTAGGCGCAATTACTCTTGGTTTTATTGCATTCCTGATCTTCACTTCCGATCCTTTTGGACGAAATCTGACATTTGATCTCTACGATGGCCGTGATTTAAATCCATTGCTGCAAGATGTGGGTTTAATTATTCATCCTCCACTTCTCTATATGGGATATGTAGGTTTTGCGGTGCCTTATGCATTTATGTGTGCGATTTTACTCACAGGGCATATCGACCGTTTATCGATTCGCTGGGTGCGTCCTTGGGCGCTTGCAGCTTGGGGCTTTTTAACATTAGGTATTACCGTTGGTAGCTGGTGGGCATATTATGAGCTCGGATGGGGCGGTTGGTGGTTCTGGGATCCGGTAGAAAATGCGTCATTGATTCCGTGGATTCTTGGTGCAGCGTTAATTCACTCATTAGCAGCAACAGAAAAACGTAAAGCATTTACCCTTTGGACCGTGATTATTGCCATCTTGGCATTCTGTTTAAGTGTACTTGGGACGTTCTTGGTGCGTTCAGGTGTTTTAACATCGGTGCACTCATTTGCGGCAGATCCATCACGAGGACAGTTTATCTTAATGCTTCTCGCGATCATCACACTGTTTGGATTTGTTTTACTACTTTTCAGATCTCATAAAATTCGCCAAGAATCACATTTAAGCTTGGTATCGAAAGAAACCGGTATCTTATTCAATAATATCTTCTTATCCGTTGCGTGTTTCGTGGTGTTACTCGGAACGCTCTATCCATTAATCGTGGATATCTTACAGATCGGAAAAATCTCGGTAGGAGAAGGGTACTTCAACGAATATACCGTTCCTATCTCATTGCTTATTTTAGCGGCTTTAGGTGTTACGCCACTCCTTCGCTTTAAAGAAGATAAAATTAGCCGGATTAAAAAGCCGTTAATCATTATGGCGATTTTGTCGGTGATTTTAGGAATCGGCACCAACTACTTCTATGTAGGACGTTTAGATCCGTGGGTTGTGATCAGTTTGATTCTTAGTTATTGGGTGTTCTTTGGCATTCTGTTTGAAATCAAACTCAATAGCCGTAAAACAGATAATTTCTTCCAAGCGCTGAAAAACCAAACGCTATCGCGTTGGGGGATGAATCTTGGGCATTTGGGGATTATTATTACAATTGTCGGCATTACGCTCACGTCTCATTACAGTGATGAGCAAGATCGCTTGGTGCGTGTAGGAGAAACCGTACAAGTTCGTGAATATGGCTTTGAGCTGCTTGCATTAGAAGATGTTCAGAGCTCTAACTACGTGGGAACACGCGGCATTATTCAGGTTTATAAAAATGATAAACCTCTTAGAATGATGTATCCAGAAAAGCGTACTTATACGGTAAGTGGCATGGCGTTAAGTGAAGTGGCTTTAAGATCGTCACTGATTGATGATCTTTATGTGGCGATGGCAGAAGAGCGTGCGGAAAATGCATGGGCTATTCGTCTTTACGTGAAACCTTTTGTTCGTTGGGTTTGGTTAGGCGGTTTGATCATCTCATTTGCGGCACTACTTTCGATTCTTGATCGCCGTTATCGCATCGGTCGTAAACAGTTGCAAACTGATGGCGCAACACAAAAAGCTTAGGGGGAAAATATGTTACGAGGAATTATTGCAGGTATTGTTGTAATTATCGTCGGATTTTTAGTGTTTTTGTCGATGAGTTTAGAAAATGATGCAAGCCTATTGCCTTCCGCTTTAAAGGGAAAACAGTTACCTTCTTTTAGTGCCTATGAAGTGGTTGCGCCGGGAATGTCGGCAAAAATCTTAACGGATGAAGATATTAAAGGACCGGCACTTCTCAATATTTGGGCAACATGGTGCCCAACGTGTGAAGCGGAACATGATGCACTCAAAGCAATTGGTGCAACAGGTGTACCGATTTATGGTGTGGATTATAAAGATAATACGTTGAAAGCCTATGAATGGTTGCGTGATCTTGGGAATCCATATCTCTTTACGGTTGCCGATGAGAGCGGGAAAATCGGCTTAAACTTAGGAGTTTATGGCGCACCGGAAACATACTTTTTAGATGCGAACAATATTATCGTATACCGTCATGTTGGAGAAATGACGGTAGATCTTTGGAACAATGGATTCAAAGGCATTTACGAAGCGAGTTTTGATAGTGATAATCCTAAAGCACTTCAAGCAGCGATTAATAATGCGACTAAAGCAATCGAAGTTGCGAAAGCTGCGGCGAGAGAAGGAGCGAAGTAAATGAGACGATTTTTAATAGCATGTACTATTTTCTTATCGCTGTTTCTACAGAACGGCGTTGCTTCTGTGAATCTGTATGAGTTTGAGCATCCGATTCAAGAGAAACGCTTTCAGAGCTTAACAAGAGAGCTTCGTTGTCCGAAGTGTCAAAATCAAAATATCGCCGATTCAGATGCGCCCTTAGCACAAGATATGCGAGATTTAACCTATGACATGATTATTGATGGTCAAGCAGATGCGCAGATTATTGCTTACATGGTAGATCGTTACGGCGATTTCGTAATGTATAATCCGCCGGTAAAACCTGTGACATGGTTATTGTGGTTTAGTCCTTTTGCACTTTTAGTGATAATCCTTGGCATTGTTTTTGTTACAAAATCGAAAAGACGAAATACAGAGCCGGCGAAGGCTGCACCAAAAAGCTTAACAGATGCTGATAAAGCACGTTTAAATCAGATATTACAGAGAAAAGATAACTAAGATGATGGGATTAATATATACAATACTCTTTATCGTCGCGACGATGTTAATACTCGTGATCGCATTTTGGGGAAAAGGTTCTGAAAAATTCTCTCGATTACAAACCGTATATCGAGATAAATATATCGATGAAGCAGAAACGTTAGATGATGATCTCAAGCGTGGCAAAATCACGGAAGAAGAGTATGAAGAGACGAAAGTTGAATTAGTACAAGATCTTCTTGCCGTTGCACATCCTGATCGTCAGTTAAATGATGTTACAAAATTCATTTTAGTGTTATTTGCCGGAGCGCTGATCACGCTTTCAGGCGTTTATTTTTGGGATACAGGTTACAAAGAGGAAGCGAAAGAGCTTGATACACAGAGAACTGCGGCAATGCCTTATGTGCAAAAATGGTTGGCAAGTTTAACGGTTGAAGATCTTCAACGAAGCAGTAATATGATGGATTTGAATCCGCCAGTTGAATTGCAAGAAAACCTGCTCGGCACATTAACGGCGCTGAATGTTTTAAGTTCTGCGGATCATCATACAGATGCAAAAGAGCTTCATCTTCTTGGAAAGATGTATCTCAATATGAATCAGTTACCATTAGCTGAAAAAGTCTATTTAGATCTCTATCGCATCAATCCTGAGGATAATAATGTCTATTATTCATTATTGAATATTCAACTAGCGATGAATGATTATAAGCTTAATCCTCGATTAGAAGGGCTATTTGATCAGTTCGTAATGGGAAATCGTGATAATGAAGAGCTCGCTTTCTATTATGCAACGGTGTTATTTGAAAACCAGAAGATGGAAAAGGCCATTGCCTTTTTCTCACAAGCTGCGAGTAATTATGCGGGCAACAGTGCAGATGAGCGCTTAAAATCCTTATTTGAAGATTATATTCGTAATAATCCTTCAAATGATAGTCTGCTTCTCTATTATGCGACGATTTTGTTGCAGAAAGGGGAGTTAGATCAAGCGTTATATTACTTCTCGCAGTTAGCAGAAATTTATCCTGAAGGATCGGAGAATCGCCGTTTAATCTTAAATATGATTGCCGGCTTATTAGGGCAAGAAACAGAAGATATGAAAAATGAAGCTGCGCTTGCTAATACGGCGATTAATGTGGAAATTCAACTTCCAAATGCTTCTTTAAATAACATGCCACAAAATGCGATTCTATTCCTTTTCGTGAGAAATATGGAAATGGGGCCACCGCTTGCGGCAAAACGCATTCCATTAGGTTCTATTTCAGAATTTCCTTTAGGCTTAAATATCACAGAACAAGATGTTTTAATGCCAGGAATGACGTTATCAGGTCATGAGAAATTAACGATTGCAGCAAAGATCAGTATGAATGGCGATCCTATTACGAAAGCTGGGGATATTGAAGCGGAAACGATTGTGGTAGAAGATCTTTCTGCACCGATTACAATCATCTTAGATCGCGTTGTGGAGTAGTAAATGCGCCCTGAGTTTTTATTAGAAGTGGTTGATTTGAGCGTGACGAGAAATTATCGTCCGATCTTTCAGCCTTTCTCTTTTTCTTTAAAAAATGGAGAATCTCTCTATTTGAAAGGAAAAAATGGTGCAGGAAAAACCACTTCTTTACGCGTACTTTCGGGTGCAAGTCAGCGCTATCAGGGAACAATTTTTCTTAACGGCGATGATCGAAAAGAGCTTTTACACTATTATGCGAAAGAGCTCATTTATATTGGCCATCAACTAAGTCTGAATCTCGATCTTACGGCTTGGGAAAATCTTTCGTTTATTCTCTCTCTTCGGGGAGAATCGGTTTCTCGGGAAGAAGCATTAAAAGTCTTTGGGTTATTGAGTTTGCCGTTAGAAGATCGTCCTGTGCGTTACTTTTCTGCAGGGCAGAAACGCCGTGTGATTTTAGCGAGATTATGGCTCGAAACACGAGCGAACATTTGGATATTAGATGAGCCTTTTACGGCATTAGATGTGGATTCTATTGCGTTATTAGAAGCGAAAATGATTGCGCATTGCCAAAATGGTGGTGCGATTATTTTTACATCTCATCAAATGCCGGCAGAGAATGTGTTTACGAAAGAATTTACCATTGAGGGATTTTCACGAGATGTTTAAGGTACTTTCGGCAGTGATGGTTCGGGATTTTAAAGTCGGAATGCGAAATCGTTCTGAAATTTTTATGCCGTTAATTTTTTTTCTGATTATCATTTCGCTCTTTCCTTTAGGTTTAGGTTTAGAAAATCAGCAATTACTGAAAGCGTCAGCGCCGGCAATTCTTTGGATTGCGGCACTGCTGTCAACAATATTAGTGCTCGATCGTGTGTTTAAAAATGATTTTGAAGATGGAACCTTAGAGCAGATGGCAATTAGTGGCTCGCCACTCTATATCATTGTACTTGGAAAAATTTTCTCACATTGGTTATTAACAGGTTTACCATTGGTGATTTTTTCACCCATTTTAGCGGTCATGCTAGGATTTACGCTGACAGAATCTTGCTATGTGGCACTGATTTTATTGGCAGGAACGCCGTTACTTAGCTTAATTGGCGCAATGTGCGTTGCTTTAACAGTTGGCTTACGACAAGCGGGATTGCTGTTGAGCGTGATCACATTGCCGCTCTATGTGCCGGTATTATTGGTAGGCGTGCAACTTATCTCAAGATTGCAGGAAGGACATTCTTTAACGAGCTTACTTTTGATTTTCTTGGGAAGTGATGTTGCAGTCATTATTATTGCGCCCATTGTGACGGCATTTGCGATTCGAATGAGCCTTGATTAACGTTATTCCCCATAAATATAATGGATGTGAAAACCCCGAGATAGATCAGCTATTTTCGGGGTTTTTGATATTTGTAGATATGATGATTATTAGGGCAATAAAAGTAAGGTAATAAAAGGATTTTTCTGTCATGAAACAGTCATCCTTAACAGGATAATAGAAGAAAGAAAGTACGTTACTCGTGGATTTATCATATCTTTATTTAAAGTAAGAAGCTGATCAGTCAAGTGGTTTTTTTAGAAATATGGTCTTTAAAACAATTGACAACATTGTTGTCAAGATTTACTATCTACAGTTGACTAATTGTTTCACTTTTTAGAAAGAGTGTTATGGCTGAAAATAAAAATATTTCTGATAATCCGCTATTTGTATCGATCTTCCAAGAGATTTTTTCTTTCTTGCCGAAGGTTAATCGCATTAGCGAAGACTTGTTAGCAGAAGCAAATAGTGAGATTACTCACTCTTGCTGGGTTATTTTGTCGATTATTAATCGAGAAAAGAAACCGCTTTCAGTGCCACAAATTGCGGATCTCCGTTCGACATCAAGACAAGCAGTGCAAAGACAAATCTGTCTTTTACTCGATTATGGTTATATTCAAGCGGTGGATAATCCTCATAATAAGCGCTCATATCTTTATGAAACAACAGAAAAGGGCGCAACGTATCACAAGAACTTAAGTGAGAAGATTTATGGACCTTGGCTTGATGATATTGCGGAGATTATGGGAACAGATGGTGGCGAGCAGATGCTTGCATCGATCCGCCAATTAGATGATGCTTTGAATCAGGTCAGTAAAAATAGAGAGCCATCTAAATAAGAAATGAGAGTAAAGATTTATAGGGATTTATCGAGCTAATAATTCAGTATCAGTTAGAGATAGTAAGTTCAAAATTAACTTGAGTGTATGAGATAAAAAATGAAAAAAAGTAACTATTTAAGACAATTGCGAAATGCTTTAGGAGTTGTCGGTTTCAGTATGATTATGGTTGGCTGTGTCGATGATATTAAAGGAAGCCTTGATAAAATTACAGGTTCTAGTGAAGAAGGCACTGCGGCTCAGGTGAGCATGAATGCGCCAGTCGCAGTTGTTCAACCAGTGGAACGTCAAAATATTACGGTAAAAGCAGAGTTGCCAGGTAGAACAGAAGCATCCATTATTGCGGAAGTAAGACCACAAGTCGGCGGGATTATCTTATCTCAAAACTTTACTGAAGGAAGCATGGTTGAAAAAGGGGAAACACTTTATCAAATTGACCCAGCCACTTTTGAAGCAGCATTACTTCAAGCAAATGCCGGCTTAGCAAGAGCGAAAGCCAATCAAAGTGCGGCAAAACTCAAAGCAGATCGTTTGAAAGCTTTAGGAAACTCTAAAGCCGTCAGCCAACAAGATATTGATGATGCAAATGCAGCGCTTCTTCAAGCAAATGCGGATGTGTTAGGTGAAGAAGCAAAAGTTTCTACTGCAAAAATCAGCCTTGAATATACCAAAATGGGTGCACCTATTTCAGGACAAATCGGTCGTAGTAGCTTTACGCAAGGGGCATTAGTATCGCCGGGGCAAACGCAAGAGATGGCGGTGATTCAAGTATTGGATCCGATGAAGGTTAATATTACTTATTCAGCTGCGGAATTTGCGGAAGTTCAGAAAAAAGTTAATGCCGGCATTTATACCACGCAGCAGATTGAAAATCCTCAAACAGGAAAGATGGAAGATGTGCATTTAGTTCGTGTGTATATGGATGATGGCACACTTTATGACAAGCAAGGTTACATTAAATTCTCTGACTTAACGGTAAACCCAACAACAGGTTCGATCTTCCTTCAAGCGCAATTTGAAAATGATGGTTCTCTATTGCCGGGAATGTTCTTAAGAACGGTTGTTGAGCAAGGGATTGAGGAAGGCGCATTAGTGATTCCTCAAAAAGCTGTCACACAAGGACCGGGCGGCGTGAGTATGGTGATTGTGATTGATGAGAATAATGTTGCAAGTATGCGCCCTGTCGTCATTTCTCGTGCTTATGAGCAAAACTGGGTGATTGAAAGTGGATTAAAAGAGAATGAGCGAGTGGTTGTGAAAGGTTTACAAACCGTTCAATCTGCACTTCAACGTAGTGGTGGTCAAGATGTGATCGTTAATGTACAAGCAGATGATATGTTTATTCAGTAATCCATGATTTTAACTAGAGAATTAAATAGAGAAAATTATTAATACCTAATAAGTAAGGAATAATTGTATATATGGCACGATTTTTTATTGATCGCCCGATCTTTGCATGGGTTTTGGCGATTTTAACAATGTTTATCGGACTTTTAGTTGTCCGAAACATGCCAGTTGCACAATATCCTGAGATTGCACCTCCGAAGATTTCTATTTCAGGGGTTTATCCAGGAGCGAGTGCGGCAACCGTTGAAGAGAGCGTTACGCAGGTTGTTGAGCAGAGTATTTCTGGGCTTGAAGGCTTTAGATATATGGATGCGCTGAGCTCAAGTGTGGGAGTATTCCAAATTAACCTCACATTTGAACAAGGGGTTGATCCAGATATTGCCCAAGTTCAGGTGCAAAATAAGATTCAGCAATCCTTATCAAAATTACCGCAAGTCGTTCAGCAACAAGGTGTGACAGTTGCGAAATCAAGTGGTTCATTCTTAATGGTTGCAGGATTCTTCTCGCCGGATGGTTCGATGAGTTCCGGAGATTTAGGAGACTATGTTTCTTCTACTTTGCAGGATCAGATTAGCCGATTGCCGGGCGTTGGAGATGTTCAATTCTTCGGTGCAAGTTACGCGATGAATGTATGGGTTGATCCAATTAAATTGCACAAATACAACATGACAACCATTGATGTTGTGAATGCGATTCGTGAGCAAAACTCTCAGGCAACTTTAGGAAACTTAGGGGCATTGCCGGCAGATGAAGGGCAGTTGATTCGCTATACGGTCACATCACAATCTCTGTTAACGAATGCCGAAGATTTTAAAGCGATTCAGCTTCGTGTAAATGAAGATGGAAGTGAGGTGTTATTATCGGATGTCGCAAGAGTGGAGCTTTCTCCTGAAAATGAGAACTTCAGCGTAAACTATAATGGCATGCCGGCATCGGGTATCGGGATTAACTTAGCATCAGGTGCGAACGCACTAGATACGGCGAATACCGTTAAAGAGTTTTTAGCAAAAGAGAAACTCAATTTTCCATCGGGAATGGATTACACCTATCCGTATGATACAACGCCATTCGTTGAGCAATCGGTAGATGGGGTTGTGCAGACGTTAATTGATGCGATCATCTTAGTATTTATCGTAATGTTCCTCTTCTTGAAGAACTTACGAGCAACGATTATTCCATTATTGGCAATTCCTTATGTACTTGCCGGAACGATGTTAATCCTTAATATGTTTGGGTTTAACCTCAATACATTGACGCTGTTTGCATTAGTTCTCGCCATCGGATTACTCGTAGATGATGCGATCGTTGTTGTAGAAAATGTTGAGCGTTTAATGGAAGAGGAAGGTTTATCACCATTAGAAGCAACTCGTAAATCAATGACACAAATTACCGGCGCCTTAATCGGAATCGGGGTTGTACTCTCTGCAGTATTCGTACCAATGGCATTCCTTGGCGGAGCTTCTGGGGTTATTTACCGTCAGTTCTCCATTACGATTATTACGGCAATGTTGCTCTCGGTATTGGTAGCGATTATCTTTACGCCAGCACTTTGTGCAACGATTCTTCGTCGTCCTGATGATCATTCTGAGCCAACATCATTGATTGGTAAATTCTTCAGTAAATTATTCGCACCGATTACGAAAGTGGTATTTGTTGTCGTCACATACTTCAACTTAGGATTTGATAAGTTAAGTGGCGGTTATTCAGTGATGATTCGCCGTATCTTGAAACATCCATTTATGGCAATCGTGATTTTGGTCGTAGGGTTAGGCGTGATCGGACAGCAGTTTATGCAATTGCCGAAGAGCTTCTTACCAGATGAAGACCAAGGTATCTTGATTGGAATGGGGATTAACCCAAATGGTACATCGCTTTTACAAACAAATATTCCACTTGAAAAAGTGACGAAATATTTAATGGAAGAAGAGAAAGATACTGTTGAAGCAGTAATGACAATCGGTGGATTTAGCTTTGCCGGACAAGGAAGTGAGCAATCCCTCTTCTTTATTCAGTTATTACCTTGGGATCAACGTACCACTGAAGCGCAATCAATCGAAGCGTTAACAGGACGTATTCAGGCATTCTTTAGAACAATTCCAGAAGCGCAAATGTTCGTATTCAGTCCACCGCCGATTATTGAGCTTGGAAATGCAACGGGCGTAAGTTTTGTACTGCAAGATACGCTCGGTTTAGGTCATGATGCATTGGTGAACTCAGTGAATACCTTTATTGGTCACGCTGCGCGTTCTGAAGACTTAAATATGGCAACGTTAAGACCGGGCGGTCAGTTTGACTCAGGGCAATATCATATTGATATCGACCGTGAGAAAGCACAGGCTTTACAGGTTTCTATCGGCGATATTAACCAAGCATTATCCATCGCTTGGGGCGGAATGTACGTGAATGACTTTATCGATCGTGGTCGAATTAAGCACGTTCAAGTACAAGCAGATGCGCCATATAGAATGATGCCGGATGACTTTAATAGCTGGTATGTCCGAAATGCAAAAGGAGAAATGGTACCGTTTAGAGCGTTTGCAAGTGGTCGTTGGAGTTATGGTCCACCACAGTTAAACCGTTTTAATGGTTTCCCATCATTCCCAATTTCGATTGAAGCAGCAGAGGGTAAAAGTACCGGTGATGCAATGGCGGCAATTGAAGCGATTGTGGCAGAAAACTTACCACAAGGCATTAACGTTTCATGGACAGATACTTCCTATGAAGAGCGTGAATCAGGCGATTCACAAACAGCATTGTTATTGGTATCTATCTTCATTATCTTCCTAAGTTTAGCAGCGCTTTATGAATCTTGGAAAGTTCCAATTTCTGTTCTCTTAACAATTCCTGTGGGATTAGTCGGAGCAGTGATTACGGCAAGATTATTAGGTATTGAAAATGACGTTTATTTCCAAGTAGGAATGTTAACGACGATCGGTTTAACCTCGAAAAATGCCATCTTAATCGTAGAGTTTGCAAGAGACTTGGTGAGATCTGGATTAGGCGTTACAGAAGCGGCAATTCAGGCAGCGAATGAGCGTTTACGTCCAATCTTAATGACATCTCTCGCATTCGGTATCGGTGTTTTACCGTTAGCATTATCAACGGGTGCCGGTTCAGGTGCGCAAAACGTTGTAGGTCGAATTGTTGTGGGGGGTATGATCGGAGGAACGTTGTTAGTTCTCATCTATACGCCAGTATTCTTCATGCTTTTAAATAAAGAACAGAAGAAAACTCAAGGTGAGGATAAACCTAAAGAGATAGATGAATCTGTAGCTTCTTCTGCCTCATAAGATTCTTTAAAAGAAGTTTATACATAAGAAGCTTATAAATATTCAAAACCCCAATATCCTAAAAGATATTGGGGTTTTTATTTACCAATAAATCTCCCATATAAAAATTTTATTACTAGAGAAGTATTCTTTTAATAACATTAATATGTTATTTAATTAATATTATCTTGTAATATTTAACAGATATTTATTGATCTATTGTTGATCGTACTTAAAGGCAGGGAGGTTTTTATGAAAAAATATTTTATTGGGCTGATGGTTGTCGTAATTGCGGGATGCAGTAATGTTAAACCACGACATGAAGTAATGGATAATAGTGATATTGCGTTATTGAATCAGTGTGAAGAGATTCAAAATGCATTTGAAGATACTTCTACTAAATTGGCTGATCTAAATACTCAAAAGTTGGGAGCTGATGCAGGAAATGCGATGAACACTGCAGGAGGTTTATTAAGCCTTAATCCATTGGCAGCACTTGATCACACAAGAACAGGAGATTTAGAAGTTGTTATTGTGAATTATTCTGAGCGCTTAGATCTATTGAAAAAAAGAGCAACACAGAAACAGTGTACGATTACGGTTGTTGAAGCAAATACAAAGTAGAAATACAAAGTAGTTATAACAGAACTTATTCCAGAAACTATTCACATTGAGATTGGTAGATCAAAAAAAACCTCTGATAATGGATCATATCAGAGGTTTTTTTGAATTTTTATTGGGCTGACTTTTAGAGCTTAAGCTTCTTTACGAAATGCGATTGCTTCGATTTCTACTAAAGCACCCATTGGCAATGCTCCTACTTCAAAGCATGAACGTGCAGGTGCATTTTCTGTGCCGAAGAATTCTGTGTAAACTTCGTTAAAGTGTGCAAAATCATTGATGTCATCAAGATAGCAAGTCACTTTAAGGACTGTTGAAAAATCCGCATCCGCAGCTTCTAAAATCGCTTTAAGGTTTAAGAGCGCTTGTGCTGCTTGCTCTTTAATGCCACCTTCTGGAAACTTCATTGTTTCAGGATTTAAAGGTAATTGTCCTGAAGTAAATACGAGATTCCCAAATGCATTTCCTTGTGAGTAAGGACCAACTGCTGCTGGCGCATGATCAGTATTGATGATTTTTTTCATAATTTTTTCAACTCTATCAATTATATAAATGAATCTATTTAAACAAATAACCCTAAATCAATTTACCTAAACTAATTTCTTAACACCAATTTATTTAAACAGAGCTGTATCCACGATTTTTCAAAGGGAAGCTATCTTAGCAGTTTTTACCGCATTGATCTTCGTTTTATCGTATTAATAATCCCCGATCGGTTGTATCGGGGATTGTCATTTTTGGAATTTTTGGGGAATTAAACACCCATGCAGATATTAGTCGCACGCATCGTTTTAATAAGCGGATGATCAATCGGCAGTAAACGAGGTTTGCCGGCAACTTCAGAAAGTGGAACAGGCACAAGCACTCGACCTTGCTCTGCAACCATCACACCAAAGCGGCCTTCTTTGATAAACTCCACGGCTTTTGTACCACATTGCGTTGCAAAGATGCGGTCAGTTGCCGTAGGAGACCCGCCTCGGCTCACATAACCTAACGTTGTAAGACGTGATTGCATGCCGGTAAGTTCTGGAATACTATCCACAAGTTTTACAGCTTCAGCATGCTTTTTAGGCGTTAATCCGAGTTTATGGTTTTCTTGAGAAATTGCCCCTTCTGCCACAACTAACAGCGCAGAGCGGCGATTACGGATATTGTTACGAATGTAATCCACAATGGCTTCTAAAGAGTAAGGAATTTCAGGAATCAAGCAGATATCCGCAGATCCAGCAAGCGCAGCACCAGCAGCAAGCCATCCGGCATCTCTGCCCATGACTTCTAAAATCATTAAGCGGTGATGAGAATCCGCCGTTGTGCGAAGTCTATCAAGCGCCATCACAGATACTTGAACAGCCGTATCATAACCAAAGGTAATATCCGTATGCGCAATGTCATTATCAATGGTTTTTGGAAGGGTAATGACCGGAATGCCTTTATCGTGAAGATAAGAAGCAAAGCGTTGCGTGCCATCTCCACCAAGGCAAATGAGCGCATCGAGCTCTAATTCTTCGAATGCAATTACACAAGCATCCACTGCTTCTTCCGTATTATTCGCTCTACCGCCACCGCGACCTGTTCCTAAAATTGTGCCACCAATGCCGGCAATGCCGTAAACATCTGCAAAGGTTAATTCATTATGCGATTTTTCAGCTAATCCAACAAAACCGTCGTGAATTCCTGTAACTTTCCAACCTTGATTAAGCGCTGAAAGAGTGACTCCTCGAAGTGCTGCGTTGAGTCCTTGGCAATCTCCTCCGGCGGTTAAAATTCCAATATGTTTTTGTGACATTTTAATCGTTACTCCTCTGTGTCTTCTTCGTGCCAAATGTGATTAATTTGAATCGGATGTGCAATTTTTAAAGCGCTATTTTGATGTTCTAAACGAATGACGGCAAGCGCATGATTGCCTTCACTATATACGATTGTGCCGGCATCTTGGTCATTTTCATTGAGAATCTTGACATTAATTGATAATTCTTCCGGCATTTCAGTTGTGATTAATGCCAAACGTCTTTTGTGTTTTCCTAAATATTGCATTCTAGCCACAATTTCTTGACCTGTGTAACAGCCTTTTTTAAAGCTAATGGCTTGCAGCAGATCAAGGCTTAACATTTGCGGCACATATTCTTCGCTGTTTTCAGCAGTAATCCAGGGAATGATGAGTTCTTTTGGTAATGTGGCAAGATCTTCAGCAGAAGGTTGATCAAGCGTGATGGTCACTTTTGATCGAAAGATGAAAATCGCAAGATGTTTTTGGATTTTTTCCGCTAAAGATTCCGGCAAAAGGAGATGAAATGTTTCATCATCCACTTTAATCGCCCAAAAAAGAGAAATCACTCGACCTTGACGATTACAAATTGCCGAAAGACCGCAATCTGAGCCATCATTGTTGATGAATGAAAGTTTGTTCATATCTGCGGTTGTCTGCCCTTGCAGAAAGTTTGCGGCATCTTTTCCAGATACGACTAATCGGCTTAATTGAATAGACATAACATCATTCTCCTTAATGAATAAAGTGGGCAATAAGTGATGGGATAAATAAAGGATTCAGGATGTTGCGAATTCTTTATTAAAATAGCGATCATCGCTTATTTCAGATACCTTATGATAGACTAAATGAGGTTATATACCTATTGATTCGGCAGATTTTACTGCGAATGTATCTCAAGATTATCTCAAAGGGGGAGAATGATATGAGCTATCAAGTTGTGGGGTATCCGTTATGCCCATTTGTACAGAGAGTGTTGATTACGTTGAATGAAAAAGCGGTCAATTATGAGCAAATTTGGCTCGATCCGCATGGAGAATTGCCGGAATGGTTTCAAGAATGGTCACCGCTTGGAAAAGTGCCTGTGATGAAAGTCACAACAGGAGAAGTGCTCTTTGAATCCATGGCGATTGTGGAATATATCGAAGAGCAGAATAAAGTTCCTTCTATTTTTGCGAGATCTGCACCTAAAAAGGCACTGCAGAGAGCTTGGGCTAGCGTTGCCGGGGATCTCTATGGGCCGCAATATATGAGTATGGCGGCAACAAGCGAAGAAGAAGTGACGAAGTATTTCGACATCATGAAAGCGACTTTACGCATTCTAGAAGAGAAGTGTGGCAAGACCTATTTTAGTGGAGAAGCATTATCGGCAATCGATATTGTGCTTGCACCGATGTTTATTCGCTTTGATGTTGTCACAACGGTTCGTGGCAGTAATATTTTAGAAGATTTTCCAAAGCTTCAAGCTCTGAGCGATAAGCTTTTAACCCATGACTCTGTGTCTAAAATTATTGCCGGCGATTGGCAATCTGTATTTATCGAAACCCAGAAACAACGAGGCGGCATTATTTTTAAAGATAGATAAACTAAAGATTTATTTATTTTATGTTTTAATATAGAAGATATTAAAACGTGTAATAGGAAAGGTTATGAAAGGATCTTACCTATTATTGATCAGGGACTTATTAAAAACAGTTTAAAGTGTGATAAGGAACTCCAAAGATCATATAAATATTCATAATATTGCTAATAATGTTTTATGACATCATTAGCAATATTTTTTGTTTAATGACTGAGAATTTCTATTATCTATTAAAGAGCACTATCTTTGTTAAAAGGATTCATTATGAGACCGTTATTTGCCTATTTTTCTGAAGCGGCATTAGAGAATAACCTCACTATCTTGAAAGCTAAGGCACCTAATAGTCAGTATTGCGCTGTTATTAAAGCGAATGCTTATGGACACAGAGTCGAAAACTTCATTCCCACGCTTAATCGTACTGTAGATTATATGGCAGTTGCCATGCGAGAAGAAGCCGATGAGATTCGTGAGAAGGGTGGAATATTACCGATCCTTCTTCTAGAAGGCGTATTTTCAAAAGATGAATATCAGATCGCCAGCGAGAACAACTATTGTGTTGCCATAGCCAATCATCAGCAATTATCAATGTTAAAACAAATGCCGTTAGCAACACCGATCTCGATTTTCTTGAAAGTCGATACCGGCATGCACCGTTTAGGATTTACGCCAGAAGAAGCACCTAGTATTGTCAAAGAACTGCAAGCCTTAGCATCTGTTTCATCGATCACGCTAATGACACATTTTGCGACTTCGGATGAGAAAGATTCGCCACTTTTCCTCAAGCAAATTGAGCGTATGCAAACATTAGATGCTTTAGGTTTGCCACAAACGCTTGCGAATTCTGCAGCGCTCTTAACATGGCCGGAAACCCATCATGATATTGTGCGTATGGGAATTTCTCTTTATGGTATTTCTCCTATTGATCAAACAACCGGTAAAGATTTTCAGTTACAACCGCTTTTAACCTTAGAGTCAAGAGTCGTGCATTCTACCGAAATCGAAGCAGGGGAGAGCGTGGGTTACGGTGCGAAATTTGTTGCGCCGGAAAAAATGCCCATTGGCGTTATTGCTTGTGGTTACGCGGATGGTTATCCTAGAGAAATCACAGAAGATGCGTATGTTTTAGTGGGAACTCATCGAGCAAAGATTTTGGGAAGGCCAGCGATGGATATGATGATGATTGATCTTCGAGAAGTGCCCAAAAAGGCGTGGGATGAGCCTGTAGAAATCTTTGGAGAAAATCTTCCTATTGAAAAAGTGGCTTTATGGGCGGGTACAATCCCTTATACAATTTTGACGCATATCGCTTCAAGGGTATACTTTTTGAATAGATAGTTTAGATTTTAAGTTTTTTTAGTTAAAATGAGTAGCAAAAATAATGGATTAGAAGATCATGGTTAGATTATAAAATTTAAATATCATAATATAATCATGAATGAATCAAATAGAATATATCGTAAAAACAGATCAATTTATTGCAGTAAATATTAAAGGGGAAGAAGATAATATGAAAGTCCGTATCTTATTAGCGTCAGCACTGCTTTTTGGAGCAGTTTCTAGCGCAGAAGCAGAGATTACAAAAGGGTTTTACGCTGGAGCAAGTTTAATCGGCGCTAAGCAGAAAGCCAAAGATATGGATGATTCAATTCATCCTCAAGCTGAGTTATTTACAAAGCATAAGGATCATAGAAGTTATGTAACAGGATCAGTTGCAGGAGGATATCAGTTTGATGATATTTTCCGTTTAGAGCTTGAATATGTGATTCCAAAGAAAAATGATTTCACAGCGTCAATTGGCGATGATTTTAGTTCGCATAAAATTAAAGGCCAACGTTTAATGGTCAATGCTTATGCTAGCTATCCTGTGAATGACACATTTTCTGTATATGGTAGTGCGGGATTAGGTTATGCACGTTTGAAATCTACAGGAACATTAGGTAGCTTTGGGCATTATGATTCTCACTCTAATAATAACTTTGCGTGGTCAGTAGGTGCTGGAGTTTCCTTTAAACCTATTAATAATACTTATGTTGATTTAGGAATTCGTCATGTAGATATGGGGAAAGCTAGAACAGGTATGAGCCAATTTGGTAGTAATGATGGGCAACTTCGCGCAAAAGTCGCAACGAATGAAATTACATTAGGTGTACGTTATATGCTTGGTGAATGGTATACAGAAGATGGTAATGCACCTTCTGAAAATATTTACGCAGATCACATTACGCCTGAGTTAAAAGAGAGCTTTGAGAAAACAGATTACGAAACAGGTAGCTTTAGAGAATCTCATGCACAACAACCGCTTAAAAAAGCAGATGGTACGAGCGTTCCAAGAGAAGTCATCTTTGTTGACTGGAGAGCCGCTCCTTACTAATCGTCAGCGCAATGATCTCTTTGAAGTGATCTATTGAATTTCAAAATAGAAATCAGAGTAGATTTATCATTAATCGAAAAAACAATAAAAAAGACCGCAATAAAGCGGTCTTTTTTTGTATTCTGATTTTCTTATTTTTTCGGCTATTTCGGTAAATGATTCAGGAAGTTTTGGTACGCAAATCCTTCAATTTCACTCTCAGTAAAATGCGGTTTTAATGCTTCAATGAGATTAGGAAACATCGAAGCATCGCTCAAATTTTCAACTTTAGATTCAATGCCATCAAAATCTGAACCAAAGCCGATATTCTGAAGACCGCCGAGAGAAATAATATGCTGAATTTGCGCAATCACATCTTCAATGCCGGCATTGCCACCTTCTTTGACGAAAGGCGGGCAGAAGACAATATGAATCATGGCATCTTTCGCAATCATGGCCTTTATCTGATCATCTGTGAGATTTCGGCGATGATTACAAATGGTGGTCGCATTCGAATGGCTCGCAATCGGGTATTTTGCGAGTTCCATCACATCCCAAAAGCCATTGGGATGAAGATGAGAAACATCGACAAACACATCATGTTCATTGCACCATTTCACTAATCGTTTCCCGAAATGGCTTAAACCTTTGCCACTCGCTTCGGCAACACCATCTGCCGCAAGATTGCCATTATTCCACGTTAAACCAATGGAACGAACGCCAAGTTCATAGAGAATCGTCAGTTTATGAAGATCATTACCAATGGCATCCACGCCTTCTAAGGTCAGAATCGCACCGATTTCATCATCCTTTAATTGTGCTAATTCATTCCAATGACGAATGAGCTTCATCTCCGGATTTTTCGCAAGCACTTCAGCATAAAAGTAGTGGATTTGATCGATCACTTCCTGAAATTGATTATTCGATGGAATAGAAGGAGAAACAAATATGGCAAATGCTTGGAGTTTTACCTTGCCTTGTTGCAGTTTCTGAAGGTTCACATCTAATTCCGGCGCATCTTTAAAGGAGAGTTTCCCTTTAGCATCCGAAAGCTTCATTAATGCATCGCAATGAAGATCAATTATTTTCATATTTTTCTCTCATAAATCTATTTTGATCAATATATTATTTTAATTCTAAATTATAGGCTGATTCATCGCTGGTCGAATGTTTGTATTCTTATGAATATTCCGTGCCAGTGATCTTAATCCTTTTTAGCATTCTTTAGAATGACAAACCGAAAGGGTGCTACTAACCTTTATGAACCGTTAAGCCGGCGAAGGTTTGCATGGTTGGCATAATCTCAATGCGATTCACATTCAGATGTTTTGGCTGTGTTGTTAACCAATAGAGAATATCGGCAATCTCTTTGCCGGTCACAGCTTCTACATTTGCGTAAACTGATGCCGCTTTGCCATCATCGCCTTTAAAGCGAATATTGGAGAATTCAGTTTCGCTACAAAGCCCAGGTTCTACGTTTGTGACACGAATATTTTTACCAATGAGATCCGCTCTTAGGTTTTGTGAGAAGCTTGAAACAAACGCTTTACTTGGGCCATAAATATTGGAACCATAATACGGATAAGTGCCGGCAGTGGAGCTGATATTGATGATATAACCATCATCACGTTTTACCATTTGTGGCAAAATCAGATGCGTAATATACGCAAGCCCGCGGATATTCACATTAATCATCGTTTCCCAATCTTGAAAATCCACGTCAAATGCCGGATTCAAATTGAGTGCAAGGCCGGCATTGTTGATTAACACATCGATTTGATCGAAAGGTTCTGGAAGATTCTCAACCCCTTCTTTAATGGATTCAAGATTACTCATATCAGCCGTTAGCGGGTAGAAGTTTTCGCCGAGTTCTGCTTTTAGCTCTTGCAGTTTATCGGTACGTCTTGCTAAGCCGATCACAGTATGGCCATGTTGAATGAAAAGTTTTGATGCTTCTAAGCCAAATCCAGAAGATGCGCCGGTAATTAAAATATTCATGATGGTGTTTTCCGTCCTTAAGTTGTTATATTTAAATGTTATCTCTGAAATTTTTATAAAATGAGTTTGAATCTCTTTTACAAGCTGATTTGTGGCGGGATGTAATGCTTGCACGATTATTAAAAGTGCGTGCCCGCAATCGAGGTTTTCGAATTTCTCACTTTAAGAAAAGATCGTGACTTATTCGGCATTTTGGCACTTGTAAGCGTTTCTGAAATGCCGTAAAAATGTCAGAAATTCATACTATCATGAATGATTATTGAATAAATAAAATATCCCGAGAAAAGATATCTTGAGGAAAGATATTTCAATAAAGAAGATTCGAAGTAATATTTTAAGCAAAGAAAAAGGCTCTGAATGAACAGAGCCTTTTTGAATCTTTCAAAATCATTGAAGTGATCTTATCCGATGGTATTATCAATCGTATGGTTTAATCATATCGTCTGATGATATATGTCTAAGCATTTACTCTTCAAAGAGCTCGTTGATCTCTTCGATTCTTGCAGAGTTTAAGAGCCATGTTTCTTCTAAGGTTTCTTGCTCTGTTTCGAATGCTTGTTTCTCATCGTTGAGCTTTTGAATCTCTTCCGGCGATTTTGTATCGTAGGTTGCCGGATCGCCGAGAATTTCATCAATTGCTTGAACCTTTTCTTCCAGTTTTGGCATCTTCTTTTCCGCTTGCTCAACTTCACGAGTTAAACGGCGAAGCTCTGCTTGCAATGCTTTTCGTTCTTCTCGATCTATTTGTTGTTTAGGCTTCTCGATTGTTTTTTCTTCTTTTTTTGTGGGACTTTTTTTTTCTGATCGATTCGCTTCTCGATTTTGCTCAATCAGATATTGGCGATAATCTTCTAAGTCGCCTTTAAATTCCGTTAAGCCTTTATTCGCCACTAACGTAAATTGATCACAACATAATTCGAGTAAGGAAGCATCATGGGAAACCATGAGCACACCGCCACTAAACTCCTGCAGGGCAAGAGCGATTGCTTCACGCATTTCGATATCAAGGTGGTTCGTCGGTTCATCGAGAAGTAAAAGATTAGGCTTTTGGAACACAATCATCGCAAGCGCTAAACGTGCTTTCTCTCCGCCGGAGAAAGGTGCAATTTTTTCGAGCACTTTTTCGCCGTGGAACCCAAAAGAACCGAGGAAGTTTCGAGCTTCCTGCATGGTAATGGCTTTATCTAACTGTAAAATGTGCCACACAGGATCGGCATCTAAGTTGAGATATTCCACTTGATGCTGTGAGAAATATCCCACACGAAGATGTTCGGATGCAATAATCATGCCGGAAGTCGGCTTGTTTTCGCCGGCGATCATCTTAATGAGCGTGGATTTTCCTTCCCCATTTCGACCTAAAACGCCCATACGCGTTTCCGGCGTAATGGTCATATTAATATTCTCAAGAATGTTGTGCTCGCCGTCATAACTAAACGATACTTCATCAAGACGAATGAGCGGATCCGGCAAACGATCCGGCTCTTGGAAGTTAAAGGCAAATTCGTTTTCAGCAACAACCGGCGCAATATCTTCGAGTTTTTGAAGCGCTTTCACACGGCTTTGTGCTTGTTTTGCTTTGGTGGCTTTTGCACTAAAGCGATCCACAAATTTTTGGAGATGCGCGCGAGTTTTTTCATTCTTTTCAAACTGCGCTTGTTGATGCGCAAGCTTTTCTGCTTTTAAGCGAAGGAAGCCGGTGTAGTTGCCGGTATAAGCCGTCGCTTTTTGTTGATAGAGATGAATGATATGCGTACAGATATTATCGAGGAAATCTCGGTCATGAGAGATCACAATTAAAATGCCGGCATATTGTTTTAGCCAATCTTCAACCCAAACCACCGTTTCAAAGTCCAAGTGGTTCGTCGGCTCATCGAGCAGTAAAATATCTGAACGGCACATGAGCGCCTTACCAATATTCAGGCGCATTCTCCAACCGCCGGAGAATTCCTTCACTTTCTTATGATAATCTTCCGCCTTAAAGCCTAAGCCAGCAAGAAGCTGATACGCTCGGCTATCGGCACGATATCCATCAATTTGCTCTAAGCGCGTATGAATATCACTGATTTTCATGCCATCGCCTTCTTCAAGCGCAATAAGCTCATCACGGCGAAGCTCTGCGAGTTCTTCATCACCGCTTAAGATATATTCAAATGCCGTAAGTTCCGTATTTGTGATCTCCTGCGCAACTTCCGCCATTACCGCTGTTTTAGGGATTTGGATATCGCCTTTATCGGGCTCTAATCTGCCTAAAATAGTGTTGAACAGCGTAGTTTTTCCCGTTCCATTTTTACCAACAAGACCAATACGCATCTTGGGAGTAACGGAGAAGCTAAAGCCATCAATCAAGATGTTAGCATTCATGCGGACAGTGAGGCCTTGGAATTCGATCATAGCAGTGATATTTTGTTTTTCAGTGAAGTAAGATGGGAATTATACCGAAAAATCGAAAAATAATAAGATAAGAATCAAAGAAGAAAGGAATCAGATGAAATTAGCAGAACAAGTAGTATTAGTCACCGGCGGTAATCGCGGTTTAGGTGCAGAAATTGCGAGATCTTTTGCCAAGGAAGGCGCAAAAGTGATTATTAATTATTATCAAAATGAAGCGCAAGCAGAAACTTTGGCAAAGCAGTTGTCGAGCGAGTATCAAACAACTGTAATCGCGCTTCAAGGCGATATTCGTCAGCGTTCTGATGTGGATCTGTTATTTGCGAAAGGAAAAGAGATGTTAGGCTCGCCAATCACAACGATTGTGAATAATGCATTGGTACATTTTAAGTTTGATCCAATCAATCGTAAAAATGCCGAAGAGATTCATTGGAGTGATTTTTTAGCACAATTAGAAGGGGCAGTACAAGGCTCTTTAAACGTGATTCAGGCAGGATTGGCGGATATGAAAGAGCATCAATTTGGGAGAATTATTAATATCGGCACGAACTTAGTGCAAAATCCTGTGGTTCCTTATCATGATTACAATACGGCAAAATCAGCGCTTCTCTCTTTCACAAGAAACATGGCAAAAGAGCTCGGTGCATTTGGCATTAATGTGAATATGGTCAGCGGTGGATTACTACAAACAACGGATGCAAGCAGTGCGACTTCTGACGAGATTTTTCAAATCATTGAACAAAACACACCGCTTGGAAAAGTCACAACGCCGGCAGAAGTTGCCGATACGGTACTCTATTTCGCATCTCCATGGAGCCGAGGCGTTACAGGACAAAATCTCATTGTCGATGGCGGTTTAGTGATGAACTAATAGTTTAAAAGCTAAATATCTATTTGGAATAAATTCATTTAAATGCGGGCGAGAAATTTTTCAAAGAATGCAAACTTTCTCTCCCGCCACAAATCAGCTTTTCTTAAACCAATTTCAAGCCTTTTGTACTACTGAGAAATCATTTTGCAGACTGCATGGCTTCCCACATTAAGAAAGCTTCTTTTGTGGCTTTGACATCATGGACTCGTAGGATTTTCGCACCTTTTTGAATGCTCCAAAGCGCAACGGCGAGATTGCCGGCAAGGCGATCTTTTGCATTGTCTACTTGTGTGACAGCGCCGATTAAGCGTTTTCGGGAAACGCCGACTAAATAGGGGAATGGGGAAGTTGTCAGCTGTTCTAACTCATGAAGCATGAGAAGCTGATCTTCTTGGGATTTATCAAACCCAAAGCCGGGATCTAAAATAATACGGGAAGCTTCAATGCCGTGTTCAAGGCAGAGTTCTGCTTTCTCCTGAATCTTTGTTTTTACGGCATTCGTAATTCCACCTTGAGATTGATAATACGCTTCGAGGTTTCCATCAATATGCATTTTTTCATGATTGCCGAGCATATGCATAAGAACGATAGCGACATTGGAATTGATTAGAACCTCCAAAGAACCTTCATCGCTGAGCGCCGTCACATCATTGATAATATCAATCCCTTCTTGCACCATGATTGCCATGGTTTTTGCTCTAAAGGTATCGATAGAGATTGGAATATCTAGATGCTTTCGAAGTTTCTGAATCACCGGCAATAAACGAGCCGTTTCTTCATCGCTTGTAATGGGATCTGCTTTGGGGTTCGTGGATTCAGCACCAATATCGAGAATATCCGCACCATCTTCAATCATTTCATACGCTCGATCTAACGCTTTTTCTGGATCAAAATAATCGCCACCATCTGAAAAAGAGTTCGGCGTTAAATTGAGGATTCCCATAATTTTAGGTTGAGAAAGATCGAGCGTTTTCTGATTGAAAGTAATATTCATAATGATGGTTTTTGCAGTGTTTGTTGTGAAATAGAGAGGAATGATTGAGTAATTATACTGAAATTGGAATGGAAAGGGCGGATTCATCGAAAGCATCGATGAAAGCTTATCTGTGTATTTTTTGAATTTCTAACGTAAGAAAGCTTAGTTCATGGCGGGAGGGAATGTTCTCGCTCATTTAGCGATCGAGTGCCCGCAGATTGGAAATTTCAAATGAATCAACATTGCTGGCGCGGGATTAGTGGAAGAATGCAAGCATTCGAACCAGCGATGAATCAGCCCTTATTATGCAATTGAAATTTCTTAAATCGTATTTATCCATAAGATATTTCGGCAGATAACAAGGAATAAAAAAGGATAAGAAAAAGAGCGTGTTTCAATAACTCTTCTTACTTATCCTTAATCTATTTTATTTCCGTTCCTGTTTTTAGATCAGGAAAGTATTCTGATACTCACTTATAGATTTCTACGAGGATCGGGATTGTTGGGTTTGTCAGGATCAACGATGGTTTCTGTGACAACTTCAGGAATCACTTCCTCCACTTCTTCCACGATTTCGGCATCCACAGCTTCTGCTTGAAGAGCACTTTGTCCGATTTTGTCGGTAGAAGCGATTAAGAGATCGCCATCGACAGGTTTAACATCTTTCGGACGATCATCCATCATTAAACTCATCGCTTCTTTAAATGCCGTTAATGCACCTTTATCATCGTTTTCAATGAGCTTGATTTCGCCTAATAAACGATATGCTTTTGCAAAACGAGGATCGAGTTGTAACGTTTTCTCAAGATGCTTTTTCGCTTCAGAATATTGCTGACTTCTAAAGAGAAGATGCGCCATTGTATATTGCGTGATTGCGCTATCAGGTTGCGTTTCGTGGAATCTTTTCGCATGTTTTAATAACTGCGGTTGGTCGCCACGATAGAGATGCGCGTAGGCAAGAATGAGCTTTTCATCTTGAGATTTATTGATCTCTTTTCGTAAAATCTCTTCTGCACGTTTTGTATCGCCCACATCTAATAAACGATTTGCGTAATGAATGAGAAGATCAGGATCTTGGCGCAGATATTTTGGAAGCTTGCTCCAAACTAAACGTAGCTGATCGGATTCCGAGCTGATTCTGCTTGCGTAATCAAAGAGCGCTTTATAGATATCTTGCGTAGATTTTGTAATATCATCGCTCGGTGTTAAGCGAGGAAGGGCTTTTTGCAGATTCGGTAATAATCTAAAAAGCGCTTCATGTTTGCCTTGACGCTGTAAAGAGAGCGCAAGAAGTAACGTTGCCGGATAGCTTTTGTAGCGTGTTAAGAGATCTTTAAGAAGCGTTTCTGCTTTATCATTTTCACCCACTTCCAGCAGTAATTCGGCGCGTTTTACTTCGGCAAATTCACGATCATGCTTCGAATCTGAAAGATCAATTTCACGCAGATAGCGATCTCGGCGATCTGTTTTCTGTAGCAATTGCGCCGCTTTTGCCGCACCAACATAGCAAAGATTTGGGCTTTTACTGCCTTTTGCTGCTGTTAAGAAGAGATCCTCGGCAACTGCCGGCTTATTCTCTAATAGCGCAAGCTCTGCTTTTGCAAATTGCTTTTCGGCAGTTTTCGCACGGCGATTGAGCGTGAAATGACGCATAATACTTGGCGTTCTAATGATGGTAATAATCACGCGGATAAGTACATAGATGATTGCGATCGTGATTGCTGCAAGAAGCAAACCACCAATAATCGTTGTATGAATGGTTTTTGGTCCAATTAAGGGGAAAGTGCCGGTAATCAGCACTTGTCCAGTATCATCTTTCACCATAAAAAAGAGCAAAATAGCTAAAATGGGAATGAGGATAATCCAACCAATTGATTTCAATAATTTTCCCATGATTATGCTCCTTTATATGCTCGAAGCGTTGCTTCAAAGTCTGTTAAAGTGCGTTTAATATTGGGCGGTGTGACATCTAATTTCGCATCTAATAACCATTGTAATTGTTGAATTGCTTCACGAACATCGGCATTATCTTCATCAAAATAGGTTTTTACCCATGTTTGTACCGTTTGTAAGGAGTTATCAAACACTGTGAACTGATCTTGCAACAGAGCCACTTTCGCTGCTGTCAGTTCTAACTGAATGTTTTGCAATAAGAAGAAACGATCCTCTTTTGCCATAAGTTCCGGTACTTCAGTGCGTTTATCCTCAATTACAACGAGATGTTTTAGGGAGCTTGTCAGTTTTTCTGTCCAAGTTTCGCCTTCAACAGCCCCTTGTTTGAAAATTTGATTCTTAAGATCGATCAATGCGCTATCGCTTTTCAGCGGGCTTTGTTGCATGAGCGCCATCACTTTTTCAAGCTTGCCGGTAATTGCCGGAATATCGATGGGCTGCAGAGTTTTGAGCTCGGCAATATTTGCTTCTAGCAATGTTTTCGTTTCGCTGAAGTTAATGCCATTGATTTGTGATAATCGATCAAGCGCTGTAGAAAGAAGCGTTTCGGCAGTTTGATAGTCGTTATCAAATTCTACTTTTTGTAGGGCTACTTTCAAGAGATAATCCACTTCTGCTGTGCGAAGCATCTCTAAATCGGTGATGTTTTTGATTGTAGAAATAAGCTCTTTTGCTTGATTCAGTACAACTTGTTGCTCTAACTCTTGCGCTGCGAGTTTTTTATCAAAACCATTGGCAATCGTGATTGCTTGATTGCTCACAGAAGCGATATTATCAATCTGATTACTCTTAGTGATAAGCGCTTGTTGCGCTGTTTTGAGATCATCAATTTGGCTTTGTAAACCTTTTGAAGAGCTTGCGAGCGCATTATTTAAGGTATCGTGGTTTTGAGCAACAACAGCAACTTGATTTTGTAGACTGCTATTATCCACTTGCGCGGATTTTTCTGTTTGTTCTTGCAGAGATTTGAGCGATTGCTGAAGCTTTGAAATCTCATTTTGTAAATTAGAGATGGTTGTTTTGTCGCTCTCAACGGTGCTTGATAATGCCGTGATTTGTGGGTTTGGCTCAATCACGCCTTTATAGTAACCAAAGCCGCCTAAGCCCAATCCACCTAAAGCTAAAATAAGTGCTAAATAGGTTAAGGATTGACCGCCTTTTTTAGAAGATGAAGAATCTTGAGATGAATGAAGAGATGTCGCTTTCTCTTTAATATCGTGTGCAGCCTCTTTTACTGTCTCTTCAATTTTTTCTTCTATTTTTTCGACAGATTCTTCAACCTTAGCAAGATTTTTATGATTTCTTCGATTCTTGCGATCAGGTTTCTGAGAAGAAGGATTCGTCTCTTCCGGCGCTGATGTCGCTTTGGAAGCTGTTTCTTCGGCGTTTGTAGAATCTACAACGCTCTCTTTAGAGATATCTTCATTTTTTTCTTGCTCTTGACTCATGGAGAGCTCCTTATTGCTATCTGGTGTGATCGTTAAAGGGGCGTCAATAGTGACAGCCTGAGATGAGAATGTGGTTTCAATCGCTTGCCAAAGATCATTTTCTAATGCGGATTTTGCAACAATAATATTGCTAAAACCTGCTGATTCGACAATGCTTTTTAATCTTTCACTGCCGACAAATATACCATTGATTGAAGATTTTAAACCATGATTCTCAATGAATGGTAAGAGGTTAGTAAAGGATTCTTGACTTGAAACAACAAGATATAGTTTGTGTGCGGCATCGGTAGTTTGCCATTTTACAATGGGTTCAATGTCTGGATTTTCCGGCGCGGTTCTGCGATAAACATCGCAATATTGACCTTGTCCGCCCATCTCATTAATCGCCGTATCAAGTAAGCGTCTGCCACCTTCGCCACTAATAATGAGAACGGATTGATCCTTCATCCCTTTTTTCTGAAGTGTTTTAACGAGTGCTTCAGAAGTATAGGGTTTTGGCGCTGTGATCACCTTTCGCTTACCAATATAGGGCTTCAATGCTCGCTCTGTTCCTGAGCCAATAGAGATAAAGGCCTGAATCTTTTGGAAATCGAGTTGCAACTGTTTTGCAAATTTCACAGAGTTGGGACTTGTGAAAAGGCAATAGTCATATTGCGAAGCGTTACTCAGCATTTCGATGGCTTTTGCTTGATCCATCGCCGGCGCAATATGAATGCCAGGAAGATCAAATGCCGTAAAGCCTTTTTTTGTCAGGCGATTGATAAAGTTTTGTGACTGCCCTTTGGGGCGAGTCACAATAATGCCAATATTGCCTAAAGAGGAAGGTGTATCTTGTCTATTAGCCATAAATTTTTTCTAGTATCTCTTTCGCACCACGTGAAAGTAAGTTTTCAGCAAGCGCCGTTCCTAATGCTTCTGGCGCATCAATCGAGCCGTACATTTCATGGAAAATGATGGTGCCATTGTCAAGATCGCCCACTAATCCACGTAAGCGAAGCCCTTTATCTGTGAGCTCTGCAAATCCTGCGATCGGCGCTTGGCAACCGCCATTTAATTTTGCATTAAACGCACGTTCTGCCGTGACACAAATGGAAGTATCGGTATCATTGAGCGTTTCGATAATATCGCGCACTTTTTTGTTATCAGTGACACATTCAATGCCGATCGCGCCTTGCCCAACTGCCGGAAGAGACACATCATCACTTAAATATTGCGTGATTTTATCCTCAAAACCTAAACGAATTAATCCCGCAGCCGCAAGAATAATGGCATCATATTCGCCATCTTCGAGCTTTTTCAAACGAGTATTCACATTACCGCGAAGATCTTTTAATTGCAGATCTGGGCGGATCGCAAGAAGCTGAACACGGCGACGAAGCGAGCAGGAACCCACAACAGCACCTTGTGGTAAATCTTCTAACGATGCGTAATTGTGAGAAATAAATGCATCACGAGGATCTTCACGTTTGAGGATGACCGGCACGCTGAAACCTTCCGGCAATTGTGAAGACATCGGTACATCTTTCATCGAATGAACGGCAATATCCGCACGACCTTCTAACATTGCAACTTCAAGCTCTTTAATGAATAAGCCTTTCCCGCCAATTTTACTGAGGGGAGAAGAGAGCATTTGATCGCCTTTTGTGGTCATTCCTAGAAGTTCCACATTCATCTCTGGGAAATGCTTTAAAAGTTCATCTCTAACATGATTGGCTTGCCAAAGGGCTAATGGGCTTTCACGTGTTGCAATAGTTAATTTCATTCAATGTATCCTGTTATTCTGAAATAGTGATTCTTGTAGATCATTTTGCATGTTGATATGAATGCATTGGGTATTATATATCGCCTTTTGTGAGCGATAGAAATGATCTGCGGTGATCAATGAATTTTGAATCATCGCTATAGTTTAATCAAAATCCTATTATATATATAATAATTTGGGTGAAACTTACAGGATTAGCGTAGCATAAAGTGATTTCCTGAGAGCTTTTAAAGAGTTAGGGATTTAAAAGCCAAAGAGATACAAATTAAAATAGGAAGATATCGATGCAAAATATTATTACAGTGGATGGCCCAAGTGGCGTTGGCAAAGGCACGCTTTCATTAAAACTTGCCACTCAGCAAGGCTGGCACTTTTTAGATTCTGGTGCAATTTATAGAGCGCTTGCGGTGTATGCACAAAGAGAACAGGTAGATTTAGAGAATGAGCCTCAGGTTGCTGAATTAGCTGAGCGTTTACCGCTGACATTTAAAGTAGAAGGGCAAGAGCTCTTGATCTTTTTAGATAATGAAGAAGTCACGGCAATCATTCGTGCGGAAACTACCGGTAATTTGGCATCGATTGTGGCAAAACATGGGAAGGTTCGTGAGAATTTACTGCAAAGACAGCGAGATTTTGCAGTAGCGCCTGGGCTTATAGCTGATGGCAGAGATATGGGAACAGCGGTTTTTCCTGAAGCGAAGCTCAAATTATTTCTCATTGCGAGCGCCGAAGTACGTGCAAAAAGACGTTATAACCAGTTGTTAGAAAGCGGTATTTACGCTAATATAGATCAAATTTTATCCGAGGTGGAAGCAAGAGATGAGAGAGATCGAACTCGAAGTGCTTCTCCTTTAGTGCCGGCAGAGGATGCGATCATCATTGATACATCCAATTTGAATGCTGATGAAGTGTTTGAAAAGGCATGGGCTGAGGTTCTTGAGAAATTTGCAGAAAACTAAATTTTAATCGAATTTAATAGAAGCAATTATTTGAAAACCTGATAAAATATCAAGAATTTTTCTGGTATCACAAAGTTTGAATTTTGAAAATCTCATCTAACAATGAGGATTCAAAAAGCTTTGTGAATTTTTTATTTACTTTAAACAAGTCGTAGGTAGGAAATCAAAGGTTGATTACTCCAATGTTTTAATTGAAGTAGCTTTGATATTAAACTCCAAAGTATCTATGCATTTTTAATTATATGTCATTAAGTTTTGCAGAATTATTTGAACAATCAATTGCCGAAGAACAAGCGCGTGAAATCGGTGGAATTATCCAAGCAACGGTTGTAAAAATCGAAAACGGTTTTGTAATCGTAGATGCTGGTCTTAAAAGTGAAGGCCGTATCTCAGCTGATCAATTCCAAGATTTAAATGGTGAGTTAGAAGTTCAGGTTGGCGATAAAGTTGACGTGGTACTTGAGTCACTTGAAGATGGTTTCGGTGAAACTCGTCTTTCTCGTGAAAAAGCGAAACGAGCAGAAGTTTGGGCGTTCCTTGAGAAAAAACTTGAAAATGATGAAATCATCAAAGGTATTATCTCAGGTCGCGTTAAAGGTGGATTCACTGTTGATATCGGTACTGAGCGTGCGTTCTTACCAGGTTCATTAGTAGACGTTCGTCCTGTTCGTGATATTGCTTACCTTGAAGGTAAAGAACTTGAGCTTAAAGTGATCAAGTTAGACCAAAAGCGCAACAACATCGTTGTTTCACGTCGTGCAGTGCTTGAAGAAGAGTATTCTGCAGAGCGTGAAGAACTCCTCAAAACACTTGAGGAAGGCGATGTGGTTAAAGGTATCGTTAAGAACCTTACAGACTACGGTGCGTTTATTGATCTTGGCGGTATCGACGGTCTTCTTCATATCACAGATATGGCGTGGAAACGTGTTCGTCACCCATCTGAAATCGTAGAAATCAATCAAGAAATCGAAGTTAAACTTCTTAAATTTGATAAAGAGCGTAACCGTGTTTCACTTGGTCTTAAACAACTTGGTGAAGATCCATGGAAAGATATCGCAATGCGCTTCCCAGCAAGCCTCCAAACTAAAGGTAAAGTTACTAACATTACTGATTATGGTTGCTTCGTTGAGATCGAGCCAGGTATCGAAGGTCTTGTTCACGTTTCAGAAATGGATTGGACGAACAAAAACGTTAACCCTTCAAAAGTTGTTACAGCTGGAGAAGAAGTTGGTGTTGTAGTTCTTGACATCGATGAAGAGCGTCGTCGTATCTCTCTTGGTATGAAACAATGCATGCCGAATCCATGGTCTGAGTTTGAAGTTAAATTCAACAAAAACGACAAAATCAAAGGTACTATCAAATCAATCACTGATTTCGGTATCTTCATTGGTCTTGACGGTGGAATCGATGGTCTTGTTCACCTTTCTGATATCTCATGGAGCGTTCCTGGTGAAGAAGCAATCCGTGAATTCAGCCGTGGTGATGAGATTGAAGCAATGGTGCTTGCAGTTGATTCTGAGCGTGAGCGTATCTCACTTGGTATCAAACAACTTGACCAAGACCCATTCTCTTCATTCTTAGCAGAACACGAGAAAGGTTCACTTGTTAAAGGTCTTATCACTGAAGTTGATGCTAAATATGCAGTAGTTGACTTAGGTAACGGCGTTGAAGGTAACCTTCGTGCAGCTGAAATTTCTTCTGATCGTGTTGAAGATGTTCGTAACATCTACAAAGTGGGCGAAGAACTTGAAGCACGCTTCATGAGCGTTGATCGTCGTAACCGTTCAATCGTTCTTTCTGTGAAAGCAGTTGACGAAGTAAGCCAACAAGATATAGCTGAATATGCGAACGAAAGCCAAGTAGCTACAACATTTGGTGATCTTCTTAAAGAGCAAATGAAACAACAATAATCCATTTTTACGATATGTAAAAAAAGTATTTGTTGAAAACCGCAAGGATGAATAGTCCTTGCGGTTTTTTTGTAAAGCCTTTGATTTTAAAGTACTAAAAAACAAAAATAAAACGAGATCTTCTTGCTTAATGACTTAATAGATTGTATTATTTATCAAAATATACATTTATTTACCAAATAATGGTGAAGTACAGTTACAAACAAAGTCTAGATTTAAGGAGAAAATATCGTGACTAGATCAGAGTTGGTTCAAAGACTCAGTGCTAAATATCCTCATTGTTCATCTACCGAGATTGAAAAGAGTGTTAAGAAAATTTTAGAGCACATTACAGATACACTTGGAGAAGGTGGTCGTATTGAGATTCGTGGTTTTGGAAGTTTTTCAGTCCGTTATCGTGAGCCGAAAATTGGTCGTAACCCAAAAACTGGTGATGCAGTAGAATTAAGCGGTAAATATACTACGCATTTCAAACCAGGAAAATTACTTCGTGAAAGAGTAGATGACAGTAGTGCAAGCTACCCATTACCAAAATAGTAAAAAAGCGGTAAAAGCAGTAATCAAAAGATCTTTCACAGGATGTGAATCATCACAAAAATTACAGAAATCAAAAAGAGCGTTTTGTTAAACGCTCTTTTTTTATCACAAATTACAGGTAGAATAGAGCTCTGTATGAAATATATGAGCGAAAAGAACCATGAATCAAGCAGTATTGCCGGATGAAATAATTTCTAATGAAAATGTCGTGAAAGGGAAAGAAGTCTACTTTATTATTCCGGCTGCCGGCGTTGGGAATCGTATGGAAGCGGAGATTTCTAAGCAATATCTAGAGATTGCCGGCAAAACGATATTAACGCATACCTTAAATTTATGGATTCATTGCGAAGCCGTGAATGGTGGCGTTGTGGTGTTATCGCCGGAAGATCAAACGTCGCTTGAAATTACGCATCCACGTTTATGGCAAACCGTGGGTGGCGCTACTCGTACAGATTCGGTGTTTAATGGCTTACAGTTTTTGGCAGAGAAATTATCTTCTGAGGGAAAAAACTTAGAAGATATTTGGATCGCTGTTCATGATGCCGCAAGACCGGGACTTCGGGAAATGGAACTTTCGCATTTTTTACAGCAAGTTGTGGAAGATGCACCTGAAGGTGGCGCAATTATGGCATTGCCGGCGCAAGATACGATTAAGCAAGTCAATGCGGATGGCAATATTGAAAAAACCTTAAACCGCGATCATATTTGGCTTGCGCAAACACCGCAAATGGCGCCATTAAGTCTTTTGTTATCTGCGACTCAAAAAATTATGGATGAAGGTGCAAATGTGACGGATGAAGCATCGGTTTTAGAGTATAATGGCTTCTTCCCAAAAGTTTACCGAGGTTATCATCATAATTTCAAGATCACATATCCTGAAGATCTACAATTAATGAACCTCTATTTTAGTGAGAGAAAACAATGCGAATAGGATTTGGATTTGATGTACATACCTTCAAAGAGGGTGATCATCTGATGCTTGGCGGAGTGAAAATTCCTTACACTAAATCATTTAAAGCGCATTCAGATGGCGATGTTGTGCTTCATGCGTTAACAGATGCGATTTTAGGTGCGGTAAAGCTTGGGGATATCGGAACACTTTTCCCAGATACAGATCCTGCGTATAAAGATATTGATAGCCGTAAATTATTGGTAGAAGCCTATCAATTGGTGCTCAATAAAGGGTATGAGATCGGGAACATTGATATTACGATTATGGCGGAACAACCAAAGATATTGCCGCATCGAGAAGCGATTGAGCGTGTGATTGCCGGCGATCTTTTAATTAGCCAAGATGATATTAATGTGAAAGCCACGACGATGGAAAAATTAGGATTTGTCGGTCGTGAAGAGGGAATTGCGGCGCAAGTTGCAGTCCTTTTAAAACGCAAGTAATCTAAAGCGTTCATCATATCAGTGATACATGATCTGAGGTTTATATAAAGGAACTATATAAAGAATTATATAAAAACTTATACAGACAACTTATAAGAAGCTTCAAGAAGAAGCAATATTAAGAGATTAATACAAGAATTGAAATCAGTGTTCTAAATATTCAGAACGCCGATATAAAAACATAGAAAAATGTAGAGTTAGGGATTTCCCTGAATCATCTAATCGAAGATAGGAATTAGTAGAGTATGCAACAACAGAGAGATATTTTTGTCACAAATGCACTGCCATTTGCCAATGGTGATATTCATCTTGGGCATCTTTTAGGATATGCACAAGCCGATATTTGGGTGCGTTTTCAGCGAATGCTTGGAAATAATGTCTACTATATCTGTGCAGATGATACGCACGGTACTCCTATCATGCTTAAAGCAGATCAATTAGGCATTACGCCGGAAGAATTGATTGCAAAAGCACATGCAGCGCATCTTCATGACTTTGATCGCTTTCATATCGATTTTGATAACTACTACACAACGCATTCCAAAGAGAACCAAGCGCTCGTTGAAGAGATCTATTTAGCACTGCAAGCCAATGATTTAATCGAAACTAAAACGATTGAACAGTTCTATGATGAAGAACGCAAAATGTTCTTGCCGGACCGCTTTATTAAAGGCGAATGTCCGAAATGTCATGCGAAAGATCAATACGGCGATAACTGTGAATCATGTGGCGCGACATATCGTCCGACAGAATTGATTAATCCATTCTCTGCAGTGACTGGAAAAACGCCGGTAATGCGCCCATCTGAGCATTTCTTCTTTAAACTTTCAGATCCTCGTTGTGTGGAATTCCTTCGTGAGTTCTTGGAAGATAAAGCAAGACTTCAGCCGGAAGCAGCGAACAAAATGCGTGAATGGATTGGCGAAGAAGGAGATTGTAAGCTCTCTGATTGGGATATTTCTCGTGATGCACCTTACTTTGGTTTCCCAATTCCGAATGCCGAAAATAAATATTTCTACGTTTGGTTAGATGCGCCGATTGGCTACTTTGGATCATTTAAAAACTATTGTGATCGAGTGGGCAATGTTGATTTTGAGAGCTTTGTGAAGAAAGATAAAGCCGCAACTGCTGGTACTGAAATGGTGCATTTTATCGGAAAAGATATCATGTATTTCCATACGCTTTTCTGGCCGGCAATGCTCAATTTCTCAGGTCATCGTGTCCCTTCGCAATATGCAATTAACGGCTTCTTAACGGTAGATGGTTCAAAAATGAGTAAATCTCGTGGAACCTTTATCACGGCAGATTCCTATTTAGATCAAAAGCTCGATCCTGAATGGCTTCGTTACTATTTTGCAGCAAAATCTAATGGTGCAATTGATGACTTTGACTTAAACCTCGATGACTTCGTGAATCGTGTGAACGCCGATTTAGTTGGGAAATATGTCAACATTGCTTCAAGAACTAGTCGCTTTATTGCCAAAGACTTTAACAATGAGCTTGGAAATATCGCACCAGAATCAGAAGCTTTACTTGCATCTATTATTGATCGTGCGGCAACGATTAAAGAAGGTTATGAAAACCGTAACTTCTCATTAGCACTTCGTGAAATTTCAGCAGCATGTGATGATGTGAATGAGCATTTTGACCAAATGAAACCTTGGGAAATTGCGAAAGATGAATCAAAACGTCAATTACTTCATGATCTTTGTACAGGATATTTAGAAGCATTTAGATTGTTATCGCTCTACTTAAAACCTGTATTACCCATTGTTGCCGGCAAAGTAGAAGCATTTTTAAATATTGAACCGCTCTCATTTGAAGCATTGACGAATCGTTTAACGAAAGGTCATACCATTGCTGATTATGAGCATTTGATGACACGTTTAAATCGTAAAGATTTAGATAAACTCATTGATGCGAATAAAGAGGCATTGGGCGTTGTGCGTAATGATGCGGCAGCTTCTAAAAAGGCAGATAATGTGAAGAAAGAAGCGAAAGTGGAAGCATCAACAGCAACAGATTCAGGTGAATATATCTCGATTGATGATTTCAGCAAACTAGATCTTCGTTTAGGAAAAGTTTTATCATGTGATTTCATTGAAGGCGCTGATAAACTCCTGACTTTCCAAATTGATTTAGGCGAAGAGAAGCCAAGAACGATTTTCTCCGGCATTCGTAAATTCTATGAAGATCCTGCAAAATTAGTAGGAACTTCAGTGATTGTTGTGGCAAACCTTGCGCCGAGAAAAATGCGTTTTGGTGTGAGCGAAGGGATGATTCTTTCAGCTTCTACAAAAGAAGATTTAACACTCTTAACAACATTAGGCGAATTAGCACCGGGCGCAAAAATTTCTTAAATTGCTTGAACTTGAAAAGGATGGTTTTAAGATCGTCCTTTTTAAATATAGATCGTGATTCATCGAGTTTGTTGAATGAATTTGATGAATAGAAATGAGAAACGGATTCAAACTTTCAAAGGGTTTGAATCCGTTTTTGTTTTTGTAGAATGAATCTAGAAGTAACTACCCTATTTTTCACATTATAATTAGGAGATATTTCAATAAATTGACCTTCGTTTTAACATAGATAACCTTTTGGTTTAATTTATAGAATTTTTGGAAGAATATTGTTTCAAAAAGAAAGGATTTATATTATTGTCATGAAGTTGCTTGAAAATTAATAACTTAGAAGGATGGCTTATTTTATGACGATTGCTACAGAGCCCATAAAGAAAAAAGGATTTCTAAATGCCGTAGAGCGTTTTGGGAACACGATGCCGAGCGTCACGATGCTCTTTGTTTACGCATTAGTAATTTGTTGGATTCTCTCTTTTGCACTTTCATTTATCAATTTTGATTACTATCTTCCTTCCCATGAGGCCGGCGTTGCCCCGCAAAAAATTGAAGTTTTAAATATGTTTAATTATGAACGTATTGTGAAATTTTTAACGTCGATGGTACAAAACTTCATGAATTTCCCACCTCTTGGCATCACGATAGTCGCCACATTAGGGATTGGAATTGCAGAACATAGTGGATTTATTAATACGGCTCTTAAGAAAATGCTCGGATTTATCTCCCCGAGATTTTTAACGCCAACGGTGGCATTTGTAGCAGTTTTAGCACACATTGTATCGGACTCTGCTTATGTGATTTTAATGCCGGTATCGGCACTCATGTTCTATGCAAAAGGTCGACATCCACTTGCCGGAATTTCTACGGCATTTGCAGGATTAGCGGGAGGTTTTAGTGCAAGCTTTATGCCTTCAAAAATTGATCCGATTATGCAAAGTTTTACTCAGGAAGCCGCAAGGATTGTACATCCTACTTATGATGTAAACGTTCTCGCTAACTATTTTTTAAGCTTTGGAAGTACTTTTGGGGTTATTTTAGTATGTTGGTTTATTACCGAAAAAGTCGTGGAACCTTGGCTTAATAAAAATTGCCCCATTGATAGTCAATTATCAAAAGAAGAAACAGAAGAGCTTTCTGTGATTACCCCAGCAGATCATACAGGATTCAGATGGGCTGGATTATCCGTATTGATGATGATCGTAATATTAACGCTATTATTATGGCCGGAGAGCTCACCGCTTCGTGCACCTGATGGTAGTATGACAAGTTCACAAGCCGGTATTATGCAGATGATTGTGCCACTGATTTTTCTATTCTTTGCGATTCCTGGCGTTATTTTTGGGGTTATTACGAAGTCATTTACTTCAAGTAATGATATCGTAAAAGCGATGGAACAGATTATGAAATCGCTCATTCCATTTATTGTATTTGCTTTCTTTGCAGCGCAATTTCTCTATTCATTTAATGTCTCAAACATCGGTAAGCTCATAGCACTTGCCGGAGCAGATCTATTAACCACCCTGAAATTCCCCTCTGAGCTCACTATTTTATTTGTCATTGGGCTTGTAGGCATTGTGAATATTTTGATTACTTCCGCAACTTCTAAATGGGCAATTATGGCTCCGGTATTGGTGCCGATGTTGATGGCTGTTGGAATTTCTCCAGAATTAACACAAGCAGCATTTAGAATTAGTGATTCTGCGGTAAACGTTGCAACGCCAATGTTTCCATTTTATCCATTAATTATTATGTACTGTGCAAGGTATTATACAAAAGCAGGTGTCGGAACACTGTGTTCAATGATGATTCCTTATACTGCGGGTTTATTCCTTGTTTTAACCGCAACATTATATCTTTTCTGGTGGTTGAATATTCCACTTGGATTCGAAAGTGTGTACACGATTCCTGTAAATGTTCCTTCTCCTTAAAGCATCATTTTAAAGGGATTGAGGATCATAAGGTTTTAGAATATCGTAGATTGAATATCATGAAAATAGTTCACTCGAAGGGAGTTTGATATGTCATTAGGACACGCATTAACAACGAGATTTTTTAAGTATTTAGCCATTGAAAGCCAAAGTGATGCTGCTTCTGCCACCATTCCTTCAACGTTAAGTCAATGGAATATGGTTCGGCTTTTAGCAGAAGAGTTGAAAGCATATGGTTTGGAAGATATTCATATTGATGAACATAGTGTTTTAACGGCATTTCGACCTGGAACGATTAAAAACGTTCCAACAATGGGATTTATCACGCATGTAGACACTGTCGATGTCGGGCTTTCTCCTAATATTTACCCACAAGTATTGCGTTATGAAGGGAAAGATCTTTGCTTAAATTCAGAAGAAGATATTTGGTTTAAACGAGCTGAACATCCGGAAGCGGAGCGTTATATTGGGGAAGAGATTATTTTCAGTGATGGTACGAGTGTATTAGGTGCTGATAACAAAGCCGCTGTTACTTGTGTGATGGAGTTATTAAAAGAACTTTCTGAAACCAATATGGATTGTGGCGATCTATATGTTGCCTTTGTTCCGGATGAAGAAATTGGGCTTAGGGGCGCAAAAATCATGGATTTAGATCGCTTTAAAGTGGATTTTGCATACACAATTGATTGCTGTGAAGAGGGAGAAGTGGTTTATGAAACCTTTAATGCCGGATCTGCCAAAATTAAAATTGAAGGCGTAACTGCTCATCCTATGTCGGCAAAAGGAGTGCTTGTGAATCCCCTTCGAGTGGCCCATGATTTAATGGATTGTTTCGATCGCTTAGATACGCCGGAACATACTGAAGATCGAGATGGTTACTTTTGGATTACGGCATTAAATGGTACGCCGAATGATGCGGTAATGAATATTAATATTCGAGATTTTGATAAGGCGAGTTATGAAACTCGTAAAAAGCATATTGAAGAATCTGTTGCACTGATTGCAAAAATGCATCCGAGCGCCAAAATCACTTGCGATATTACGGATGTATATAGCAATATTAAAGATTCGATGGGCGAGGATCAAACAGCACTTGATCTCCTTTTTGCTTCTTTTAAAGCTCTCGATATCGAACCGAATGTGATTCCAATGCGCGGTGGAACAGATGGTTCTGCACTTTCAACACGTGGGATATTCACACCAAATTACTTTACAGGCGCATTGAATTTTCATTCTCGATTTGAGTTTCTACCGATCTCTGCCTTTGAGAAAAGTTACGAGGTTACGAAAAAAATCGTAGAGCTTGTGAGCCAGTATCAAAAGTAATCCCCAATTTCTGTGGATAAGTTTTGTGATAACGAAAGCGTAACTGCATAAAACATGAAAGAGCCCTGCATTTTACAGGGCTCTTCGTTTTTGTGATGAGGAATTGTGCAATCTGATTGATGCTCTGTTATTCGGCAAACACATTACGAACACGAATATGAATAAAGAGCGCTAAAACAAGGAGGAAGAAGAGCGCTGAAAAAAGTGCCATCAGATAGATAATCGAAATGCCGGAGAAGCTCACAAGTCCGCCGAAGATAAAGAGAGCGATCATCATAAAGCAGTTTTCAAAGAGGTTTTGGATGGCAACTGCTGTTCCGGTGCTTTTCAGTTTTCCGCCTTGCTCTTGCAGAAGCGCATTTAAGGGAATGAGAAAAATACCGCCACACATTCCGATGAAGAGAAGTGTTGCATACGCTAAATAGAGGTTTTCTTGAATGAGGAAGAGGATCACGGCAATGCTCATGCCAATTCCGGCCCAAAGGCTGAGTTTAATATTCTTTTGCGTAATCGTGATGGCGGCAATGGCAGAACCTAGAATAATGCCGATGCCGACAATTAAACTCAGTTCTGAAACTTTCTCTGTACCTTCGCCCAATACATCTCGTACCCAATCGTTGAGGAGCAGTTTTAAAACGGCAACACCGCACCAGAAAAGGCTCGTTCCTAAAATCGCAAAACGCGCTTTTTTATCGGAAAGGAGACGCTTTAAAACGATGATAAATTTTCGGGTAATTTTTCGAGGTTTAAAACCATCGTGGCGTTTTGGTGTGATTTTGGGAATAAAGAGGTTAAAGATTAAGGCTAAAAGAAATGCCGAGAAAGCGAGAAGAAGCGCATAGAAGAGATTGCTTTCCGCCAATATTCCCCCAAGCGCTGAGCCAAGCAAAATAGCAACGATGGTGGAACCCTCAATTAAACCATTGGCTTTAATCAGCAGTTTATTTGAAACAAGTTCGCTTAAAATCCCAAATTTTGCCGGCGAATAAACGGCGGCACCAAAGCCGACAATGGCATAACAGACGAAAGGATTAATATTGGCAAACAAGAGCGAAATGCCGAGAATTTTAATGCCGTTACCAATGAGTAACACTCGTCCTTTTGAGATATTATCGGCAATATGCCCAACAAAAGGCGCAAGCAGAATATAAAAGAGAGCGAAGGTTCCTTGCAAAATATAAGTGCCTTCTTTCCCAAAACTCCCTTGGCTAATCAGCTCCATTAATGCAAAAAAGAGCGCATTATCGGCAAATGCCGAGAAAAACTGGGCATTTAATACGGTAATAATCCCGCGATTAAAGAGCTTTTCTTGAGGAATATCAGAATGAGAATGGATCGTTTGGGTATTCATTTTATTGACTCAAATAGCATTAAGAGAAACCGATGTACTGCGGTAGAGAAAGTTTGCACTCATTTAAAGATAGTGCGTCCGCAGTATATCCACAATTATAGAATTATGCTTTATTCTGATTTACAGAATCACTTTCTAATAATTCTGTTAAAGCTTGATAATTCACTTTGCCGGAACCCAATCTTGGCAACTCTTTCACAACTCGAACATCTCGGCTAATGGCGAGTTCTGGAATTCCGAGAGATTTTGCAGTTTGGGTTAATGTTCTGCGATCTGTTTCAGCGCACGTTGTGAAAATCACAATCGCTTCTCCTTTGCTCTGATCTTCTCTTGTAACGGCAGCATGTTGAAATTCAGGATATGTTTCTCTAAAAATTCTTTCGGCAGTTTCTAAAGCAACCATTTCGCCGGCAATTTTTGCGAAACGTTTTGCGCGTCCTTCCACTACTAAAAAGCCATCTTCATCAATAGAGACAATATCGCCGGTATCGTACCAACCGTCATTTTGTTCGATATCGGAATTATCTAAAATACCGGGATTATCATAGAGAAGATACCCTTTCATGAGGTTGTTGCCTTTTACCATTAAACGCCCGCCTTTTTCGATGCCTTCTACCGGCATTAATTTTGCTTCCATGCCGGGAAGAAGCTTGCCGATGGTTTGTTCTTTATAATCCATTGGCACGTTGATGGAAACAACGGGCGCGCATTCTGTTGCGCCGTAACCTTCTAAAATACGAATGCCGAACTTCTCTTGCCATGTTTGTTTCACGGTATCGCTCAGCTTTTCAGCGCCGGCAACCACATAACGAAGGGACGCAAAATCCACAGGATTGGCATATCTTGCATAGTTTTGAAGGAATGTGGAAGTGCCGAAGAAAACCGTTGCTTGCATATCGTAGATCATTTCCGGAATCACGCGATAATGAAGTGGCGATGGATAGAAGAATGCTTTTGCGCCTGACAAAATTGCCGTAAACATACCGGCAGTTAAGCCAAATGCGTGGAATAACGGAAGCGCTACCATGAATCGATCTTTGGTCGTGAAATCGGCAACCGTATGAAGCTGTTCAACATTGGTTAAAATCGAGCAGTTAGAATGTACAACGCCTTTTGGTTTGCCTTCAGAACCGGATGTGAAGAGAATAATCGCTTCATCTTGCGTATCTGTTTTTGGCAGAAACTTCATTGGATTTCTTCGAGCGAGTAAAACCCATAACTTATCTTTCAGCGTAATTTCTTTCTTGAGATCTTCTAAATAGATCCACTGAATTTGTGGGAAATTCTCAGGAAAATGTTCGAGTTTTCCTTCTTTGAGGAAACGTTTAGAAGTAATAATCGTTTTGATATCGGCAGCGACAATAGCGGCATCCATACCTTCAACGCCGGCACTATAATTGAGAAGGGCGCTGACACGATGAATGGCATTGAGCGCTAAAATGGTAATCGCTGCTGCGGAAGTATTGGGAAGCAGTAAACCGATGCGATCATTCTCAGCAGTATGACGCTTGAAAACTCTAGAAAGTGCTAAAGATGCTTCGGTCAGTTTCTGATAGCTGAGCGGTTTGCGCGTAATATCTTCGATACATTCGGTATTTTTGCCAAATGCATCCCGAGCAAGCACTACGCTTTCAAAGAGAGAAGTAGGTTGAAACACATTTAAACGAGTATTCATAAGACATTCCTGAGTAAACTTTGCAAGATAATGACGAGATTGTTGTGGGGAGCTATTTGCCGGGATTTTGATATAGACCGGTGCTTCCATTACAATTCGAATTTTGGAGAAAAGACGCTGTTTCACAATGCCTTTTAAGCGGCTAAAGTGCGTTCTATCAGCACCTTCAATAAAAACAGGGATTAGCGGACGATTGGTTTTATTCGCAATAAATGCCGCGCCTTCATAAAACTTCATAAAACTGCCGGTTAAAGTGATTCTTCCTTCTGGGAAAATCGCGATACTTTCGCCGGTTTTCGCATGTTGTAAAATTGTTTTCATCGCCATAGGATGAAAAGGATCAACGGTTACGTGCGGCACAAATCGCAGAAAAGTTTTGAAATACCATCTTGCGGCAATCTCTTTATTAATGACAAAAAGCGGTTTTTGAGGGAGATATAACCCCAACAATAAACCATCTAAAAAGGATTGATGATTGCAGACAATAATGCCTTGCTGATGTCGGCTCTCTTCATTAATCTCAACTTCAATGGTGTAAAAGAGATTGAGTAGAACTCGTAAAAACCATCTCATGGGCGACTTTCCTCTATTTCTATAAATAATGTCGATCTGAATATTGTGTTTCAAATCGGTTTTAAATCTATCTTTCGACTCAAACAATTTCTTGATGAATGAAGCGTTATCATAACGATTTTTAGTGATAAATGTTTCATTTTAAGACAACTTTTGAAGCATATTATAGAAATCTTTATGAATCATTCTTAAATGAATCAACGTTTAATCAACATTTCATAAACGACCATTAAATGAAGTAATCGACCGTTAACTTTATGTAGATTAAAGCTTCTCTGAAATAGTGTCAAGTAAAAAGTAATCAATCGTTAACTTTTTCAGGCTGATTTTATGATATCTACTTGCCGGGAATCATGATTTTCACAAAGGAACATTTATTGCTATACTTTGCGTTAACGAATGTTAGCTTTATAAAGGAAACAGCATGAAATTTGATTTTTCAACGGAAGGCAGTAAATGCCGTTATTTAGAAGCAGGTTTAAGACTGTTTGCAAAAAATGGCTATGATTTAGTATCTGTGCGTGATATTTCCAAAGAAGCCGGCACATCGGAAGCTGCGCTCTATAAGCACTTTAAGAGTAAAGAAGAGATGGCGCTCTATCTCTTTAGAATCATTCTTCGCACCTACACGAAAGAGATTAAACGAATCGCACAGCAATCAGATAAAGATACCATTACAAGATTACAAGAGATGCAGCGCTATACTTATGCGCTCTATCATGCGGATTCAGACAGCGTACATTTTGCACTTCTTTCGCAATATAAATTCTGGATTAAAGTAGAAGATGAGCTAAAACCTCATTTCTGGATGCGAGATGTTTTAGTGGAAGGCATGGAAAAGGGCGAGATTGAAAATGTATCGATCTTAACGCAAGTATCGCTCTATACGGGATTAATCCTTGAACCATTGATTCAATATAATATGTTCGAAGATGCGCATGCATCATGGGATGAATTTACAGATGAAGTCACAAGAGCTGTTCACAAGTTACTTGTGAATGAAGTCACGATTTAGAGTAAATTTCAAGAAGATATTTTTAATGCATTTTTACTTGCCGGCAAGCAGTAACTAGAAGTATGCAACCATTCTTCCGGCGATGGTTCTGCTTCAAAAGCCATGCATAAGTCATTCAACAATCTATTGAAAATGATCTGTTGAAAAAGAGATTAAAAACAAAAAACGCATGATGCCTTTCAACTCATCATGCGTTTTTTCAATTTTTTCTTAATGAAAGCTATGATTTTACGTATATGATCTTACGAAACTTTCACCGTTAAAATATCACAAGGGGAATCATTAATGATGGAACCGGATGTGGAACCCAATAAAACACCTAAACCTGATCTTGTATGAGAACCCAATACTAAAAGATCTGCTTTAAGCTCTTCTGCAGCGCGAAGAATGCCTTCTTTAGTAGAAAGCGCTGAAATCACCATCGTATCTGCATCTGGAATGCCGAGTTTCATGGAAAGCTCACGCATAGATTTTTTTGCTTCGGCAATAATCTCGCTATCGGAAACTTGTGGAATGATCGGCATTAATTCATAACCGGCACTAATACTAATGCCTTCTAAAATATTGAGAAGCGTAATTTTCGCATGATTACGTTTCGCAACAACAAGCGCTTGTCTTCCGATTTTTTCAGCATCGGGGGATTGATCGACAGCGACAATAATGTGTTGATATTCTGTTTCAGACATTTTTGATATCTCCAATAATGGCGTAAATGTAATAAGCGTTTCTTATTTTATGAATTGATGACACTTCATTTCCTTATAGCAAGAGATCGAGTTTTTGGCAATTTCTATCATTTGAAAATACGACCTAGCTCGAAAAAAAGTGTACAATGCTGACACCTGTTTTTGAGTAACCTATTAAAAAAATTACAATCATGAGTAAATTAGCGAAAGAAGTTGCAAAACGTAGAACCTTTGCCATTATTGCCCATCCGGATGCCGGTAAAACCACAATGACTGAAAAGCTCCTTCTTTTTGGAGGCGCGATTAATCTTGCAGGATCGGTAAAAGGACGAAAAGCGGCACGTCATGCAACATCAGACTGGATGGAGCTTGAGCAACAACGTGGGATTTCGGTCACATCATCTGTGATGCAGTTCCCGTACCGTGATTGTATGATCAACCTTCTCGATACGCCGGGTCACCAAGACTTCTCGGAAGATACCTATCGAACATTGACGGCAGTGGATTCCGCATTAATGATGATTGACTGCGCGAACGGGGTTGAAGAGCAAACGATCAAACTTATGAATGTTTGTCGTCTTCGTGACACGCCGATTATCACGTTCATCAATAAATTAGACCGTGATGGAAAAGATCCGATCGATCTTTTAGATGAAGTTGAAGATGTTCTCAAAATCAATTGTGCGCCGGTCACATGGCCGATTGGTATGGGGCGTGATCTCAAAGGTGTTTATCATATTTTAGATGATTATATTCATCTCTATGATTCTGTGGAACGTGGTACGAAGAGCAAAGGTCGTATTGTTCAAGGATTAGATAGCAAAGAATTAGATGAAGTATTGGGCGAAGATCGTGCCAATGCATTTAGAGAAGAAGTGGAACTTGTGAAAACAGCAAGCCATGAATTTGATCTAGAAGAGTATTTAGCAGGCCGTTTAACGCCGGTATACTTTGGTTCAGCAATTACGAACTTTGGTGTTCAAGAGATGCTCGATGGCTTTGTAGAGATCGCACCATCACCGAAAAAACAAGCGACTCAAACTCGTGATGTAATGGCAGATGAAGAGCCATTAACAGGATTTGTTTTCAAAATCCAAGCGAATATGGATCCTCGCCACCGTGATAGAATCGCCTTTATGCGCGTTTGCTCGGGAAAATATACGCCGGGAATGAATGCTCGTCATGTTCGTATTGGTAAGAATATTCGTATTCCGGAAGCATTAACCTTTATGGCATCCGATCGTGGGCATCTTGAAGAAGCTTATGCCGGCGATATTATCGGGATTTATAATCACGGAACGATTCGTATCGGTGATACTTTCTCGGAAGGCGAAGAGATTAGCTTTAAAGGAATTCCCGACTTTGCGCCGGAGCTATTCCGCCGTGCAAGACTTCGTGATCCGCTTAAAATGAAACATTTAGAGCGTGGATTGCAACAGCTTTGTGAAGAAGGGGCAACACAGCTCTTCAAACCACGCCGTAACAATGATCTCATCATTGGTGCTGTGGGAATTCTACAATTTGACGTAGTAGCGCATCGCCTTAAACTTGAATATAACGTGGATTGTATTTTTGAACATGTGGATGTTTCAACGGCTCGTTGGGTTCATTCAAAAGATCCTAAGAAGTTCGATGAGTTTATCCGTAAAGCGGAAGATAACCTTGCGATTGATCATCACGGCGAATATGTCTATATCGCACCGACAAGAGTAAATCTGCATTTAGCGCAAGAGCGTTACCCAGATATTACCTTTGATGCGTATCGTGAGATTCAAGGTTAAATCAGTAGAAGAGAATACTTTTAGATCTTCTTTTAGGTTGTAAGATGATTTAGAAGGCTTCGAAAATATACAATTATTAGTAAACGGATATGAGTTATATTCATATCCGTTTTTTGATTGTCAGGGTAAAATCATTCTTCATTTCCCCATATTAATAATCTTATTGCTTATAAAAATAAGTATTTATATTTAAATTTTTATTTTAAATGATAAACTAAAATAATTATTTATAATTTAATTGTAAAGGGTGGATATGAAGAAGATAATATTAGGATCAGTGATCTCAGTTGCGGTGTTTGGAAACCTCTCTATGGCGGAAGATTTTCAACAATATATTTCAGGGAAAGCATCTGTTGTAATACTTGAAAATAAATTTTCAGGAACGGGAACGTACCAAAATAAAGAGAGTCTTGTGAATGAAATTCATCACAAGAAAAATCATACAGTTGCCGGTTTAAGATTGGCATACGGTTTTGCAATACCGGCGGGCGATAGCAAAATTCGGACAGAAATCGAATATGGATATAATGGCAAGGCAAAATTGAAAGGCGATGTAAATTATCGTATTGGGAATAACATTCCAGAAGCTAGATTGCCGTATCGTAGTGAAATCAAGTCACAGTTTGTGATGGCGAATGTTTATTATGACTTCAACACGGGCTCTGATTGGGTGCCTTATATTGGAGCAGGCTTAGGATATGCGCGGGTGAAGGCAGATAATCGTGTTGAATTTGCAGGAGAGTCAAAAACTTTGTCGAAAAGCAGTAATAACTTTGCTTGGAATGTCACGGCGGGTGTTGCTTATAACGTGACAGATAATCTCTCGATTGATGCAAGTTATCGTTATACAGATTTAGGAAAAGCAAAAACCTCAGGAGATCTGAATTTCGCAGGACAAAAGTATCATCATGAAGTACATACTAAATCTAAAGTACGCACCAATGAATTCAATATTGGAATTCGTTACATTTTCCCTGATTAATTCTTAATGTTCATGAGAGACCATTTTTCTGATGGTATCTTTTTTACAAGACATCCTTTTTGTATGGAAACCTCAAACCTTGATCAATATTGATCAGGGTTTTTTCATACTTTAGAAAAAAATCAGCTTAGATATACTAGAGAGTGTTTGAGGCGGAGTTTATGGTAGTGATCGGCTCATAAAATAATAGCTAATAAATAATGAAGGATGGTAGTTGTGGATAAAAAAGCCCAAATTTCTCTTGATAAAATCGGCACTGAAAACCGAAATCCTCGCACCGTTGAGATTGATACTTTGCCTACTTTAGAGATGGTTCAGCTGATTAATGAGGAAGATCAGGCGGTGATTCTTGCGGTAAAGGATGCTTCAAGAGAGATCGCAATTGCCATTGATGCAATTGTAACGCAACTTAAACAGGGCGGAAGATTAGTCTATATCGGCGCCGGTACTTCCGGCAGATTGGGTGTATTGGATGCTTCTGAGAGTTTGCCGACATTTGGCGTTGGCGAAGAGATGGTTATCGGTATGATTGCCGGCGGAGATCGGGCGCTTCGTCATCCTGTAGAATCTGCCGAAGATAGCGTTGATGCTGTTATTGAGGATTTGAAAGCGATCCATTTTAACGAGAAAGATATTCTCTGTGCCATTGCCTCATCGGGCAGAACGCCGTATTGTATTGCCGGCATTCAATATGCAAAATCCCTTTCGGCAAAAACCATTGGATTTGCTTGTGTTTCAGAAAGTGAGATTGGTAACATTGCGGACTTTAAAATAGAAGCGGTGGTTGGTGCGGAAGTGATTACAGGATCAACTCGAATGAAATCAGGTTCTGCGCAAAAGATGGTGTTAAATATGTTATCGACCGGCAGTATGATTCAGCTTGGGAAGGTTTATAGTAATTGGATGGTGGATGTTCGCTCGACCAATGAGAAATTGAAAGAGCGTTCCCGAAAAATGCTGATGAAGATTACAGATTGTACTTATGAGGAAGCGATTGCATTGCTACTTGAAGCTAAAGGGCATGTGAAAAGTGCAATTGTGATGAAGTTATTAGTAGTTGATTATATTCAATCTATAGTACTTTTAGAGAAATATGATGGGCATATTCGTCAGTTATTAGAAGGCGAGAAGTTACCCGATCAAACGTTGCAAGATCAAATATTGCATGATTAAGTATGGCACGGGAAAAAGAGTGATGAACTATGGTAAAACAATTGATTTTAGAGCCACAATTTGCGATTGGATTAATGACAGGAACTTCGTTAGATGGCATTGATGCGGCATTTGTGAAGCTTTCTGGTAGAGGATTGGCCACGAGATGTGAGCTATTCCATTTTTTCTCACAGCCTTTAGCGGAATCCTTAAAGCTTAAAATTCAAAAAGAATGTTATAACGAAACTTCTACCGTTGCCGGCATTTGCTCCTTAAATATGGAGCTTGGGGAATTGTATGCCGATGTTGTGGAAATCGTGCTTGCTGAAGTGAAAGCATTGCAACAAGAAATGCCGGAGAAGTTTTCGGGATTTCATGGAAAACTCGATTTTATCGCATCTCACGGACAGACGATTTATCATTTACCGCAGAAAAATGCCGTAAAAATGGGATTCACGCCATCTACTTTACAAATTGGCGATCCATCATATTTAGCATATCAACATAAAACAGATGTCTATTTTAACTTTCGAATGATGGATATCGCTGCCGGCGGAGATGGTGCGCCGTTGGTGCCTTTTACCGAATTAGTCCTGTATCAAAACTCCCATAAAAATCGATTACTTCAAAATATTGGAGGAATTGGTAATGTGACAATCATGCCGAAAAATGCCGGCATTGAAGATGTTTGGGCATTTGATACAGGTCCTGGAAATATGATGATCAATGCTGGCATGAAGCATCTATTTCAAAAAGAATATGATGAAAGTGGGGAAATCGCACAACAAGGAACATTAATAGAAGCGCTATTTTCAGAGTTAAAATCACATCCTTATCTTCAAGAAAAACCACCAAAATCCACGGGAAGAGAACTATTTGGCGAAGATTTCACACATCATTTATTGCAAAAATATTCGGCTAGAAAAGCGGAGGATATTATTCATACGTTGACCAAGTTCACGGCATTTACGATCGCAGAGAGCTATCGTCAGTTCATTTTTCCGACGCAAAATATAGAGGAAGTCATTATTAGCGGAGGGGGTGCTTATAATTTGGCACTATTGGAATATCTACAATTAGAATTGCCGGCACAAAAAATCTTAACGAATGAAGATATCGGCATTTCAAGCGATGCGAAAGAGGCAATGGCATTTGCAATTTTGGGATATCAAACGCAGTTACGGCATTTTGGAAATATCCCCAAAGCAACAGGAGCTGAGCATCCAGTTGTGATAGGTCAAGTTTGTCCTAATCCTTTTGGTATTTAATGATATTAAATACCAATTCAGTGCTTTAATAATGCTAAAATATACATTTGATAATTATTCTTTTTTGATATTATTCTTTTTTGATATTATTCTTGTTTGAGTGTATTACTCAAATAGGACGTTAGATCATTAAAGGCATTATCTGAAATTTGAAGGTATCTATTCCTGAAATAGTGGATAGGAATTTTGAATAAATATAGCTATATAAAGGCAGGAATGATCGATTGAAGAATATCAGACAAAATAGTGCTCCTATTTTGGAGTTAAATCATAGTAAATGGAAAGTAGACAAGGATTCAACAGAGCAGGTTGTTACCAATCTAGAAAAAGGGGAAGTGCTCTATTTTCCATCATTGAAGTTTCCTTTAAGTGATGCAGAACAAACACTACTTGATCCTAGTTTGGTCAGTCCCAAGCGTAAAAATATTATGTATCAGGCAGATCAGGATTCTATTCGAGGAGTTGCGGAAGATGTTTCACCTGAAAAGAGAGAAGCACTGAAAGCATTACTCAAACGTTATGCGGAAACGAGTTATCAGCTTTTAACGGATTTAATACCGGAATATCGAGGAAAACTGCATAGTCCGATGAATACACTTCGTTTAAATGCAGTAGATACGTGGAGCAGTAATCACTCTTTCCGTAAGGATGATCGAAGGCTGCATGTGGATGCGTTTCCTTCAAGACCGCTTCAGGGAAAACGGATTGTTCGTATTTTTAATAATATAAATCCTCATGGAGAACCCAGAAAATGGCGAGTTGGTGAGCCATTTCCGGAGCTCGCGAAGAGACTTTTACCCCACGTAAAAGGCTATTCATCCATGAGTGCGACGTTGTTAGAAGTTCTCAAAATTACTAAAAGTCGACGGACACATTATGATCATGTAATGTTACAGTTTCATGACATGATGAAAGAAGATCAAAATTATCAAGATCAAGGCGTGCAATGGGATATTGATTTTCAGCCGGGATCAACCTGGATTTGTTTTTCAGATCAAACACCTCATGCGGCAATGAGCGGACAATATATGTTAGAGCAAACTTTTCTTCTAGATGTGGATGATATGGTGGATAGTTCACAATCCCCATTGAAAACTTTAGAGAAAATGATGGGAAAAAATTTAGTGTAGTTTTCTCTAGAAATCCTCTCAATGAAATCAAAAATACTGATAGAATGTCTGTCAGTATTTTTTTTGATCAAAATAGTACAAATTTTGTCAATAATATCGACGTGCAATGATTCATGAGCTTAAATGCCTATATTGTCAAAATAGATTGAGCCCTATGAGTATCACAATGAATATCATAAAGATAAGAAAGAGGATAATAGAAAAATGTATGAAGTTATAATGCTCCTAATCATGGTTGCCGGTATTCATTTTATGGCGCTTATTACGCCGGGACCCGATTTTTTCTTAGTGACGCAAATCGCCGTAAGTCATTCACGTAGAGAAGCATTGATGACAGTGATAGGGATCACATTAGGTGTTGCAGTTTGGGCGGTTATCGCTCTGCTGGGATTGCATGTGTTAGTGGAAAAAATGCCGTGGATTCAAACCGTACTCTATTGTGCTGGCGGAGCCTACTTAAGCTATTTAGCATATCTACTTTTAAATTCTAGTTTTGTGCAGATAAAAGCTCGGAAAAAACAGTCTGAAATTCAAGATATCAATACAGAGCATGCAGAAGAAGATTGTGCTGAAACTATAAAAACCACGGAGATTGAAAAGAAATATCATAATAAGTTGCTATTAAAAGGCTTATTCACAAACTTAGCAAACCCTAAAGCGTTAATTTACTTTGGAAGTGTATTTGTATTATTTGTAGGAGATCAGGTTTCGGATATTGTGCGACTAGAGATATTTGCGCTTGTGGTATTAGAAACTTTCTTATGGTTTATGATTGTCGCAACGCTCTTTTCATTACCGAAATTAAAAGCGATCTATCAAAAAGTGAGTATTTATATTGATGGAATTGCCGGTATTTTCTTTTTAGGCTTTAGTATTAACTTAATTTACCAAGCGATGATACAGTTTATGGCATAAGTGCAGTTGAGATCTGAGGAGAATAGAGTATCCACATCGGTCATAATATTGCGGATAACAAAGGATTTATGGAAATCTATTAGAATCAATTTGTTATAAGTTATGATTCCATCATGCGCAGAGTTGTCCTAAAAGTTATCCATAGAAAATGTGCATAACTCAGGATAAGAAGATTGAGATTCAGCAGAAACTTGGATAGAAAAAATAGGATAGAAACAAGCTCATCACTAATATGATGAGCTTGTTTGATTAAGGAAAGTGTTAGTTCTGTATTGATTTGGAAGAATTATATTAATTACTATTTGGCGGTAATTGATATAAACCAATTGTATCTTCGATATGAGATTTCATGAGTTTAACCCCTTTCTCTGCATCGCGAGCGAGAAGAGCATTATAGAGTTCTCTATGAATATCTACGAAGTAATCGACATTAACGAGTTTTCTAACAGTTGTTCTTGTTTCATTTAAAGAATCAAAAAGTTGTCTGAAGATGATTTCAACAACATTCACCATTGTCGGATTATGGCTGGCTCTCACTAGTGCGAGATGGAATCTAAGATCCTCTTTTGTTGCAGCTTTTCGGAGCTTGATCCGCTCTTCTAATGCAATAAGAGCTTCTTCAATATTTCGTAAATCATCATTGGTTGCCCGCTCAGTTGCTAGTGCAAAGGCGCGAGTTTCTAAGCCTTCTCGGATTTCTAAGAGATCGATAATATCCGTTGAATGAATATTGAGAACTCGATTCTTAAGACGACTGAGTATGAGGTCTTTGTCATTTTGTGTTAAGAAGAGCAAGCCTTCACGATCTAGAAAAATATTTTCACTCTTCATGACTTGAATAGCTTGTAGGATATCTGCTTCCGGTTTCTGAAGATCTGTAGCGATTTGAGCAAGATCGGGGAGAGTTTCACCGGGAAGAAAAGCGCCAGTTTCAATCATTTCCATAAAATCGACAATGATTTCTTCATGGGGTAAGCGCTCTGTAACTGATAATTTCATATGATTCCTCCTCATATTAGTTAGATCAATGTAAACAATGTCTAACGGTGTTTTATGGTTTTTATTTTTAGTATTATTTCATTTTTAAGTCGTTTTGAGTTTTTGTAATATTGTTAATATTGCACTGTTATTGATGATATTTATGAAATGTTATAAACAGATTTCTACTGTTTTTAATTCATAGATGAAAGTTTGATTCCACAAGATTCACTTTTACATAAAAAAAAATTTAGAGCAATTAATTTATATCATTCAAATTGAGAAAATATTTTTGAAAGATCCTTTTTAAGGTAGTTTCTGATATAAAAAAAGAGCTTCAAGAGCTCTTTTGAAAAGTCATTATTGATATTTTTAGATATCTCTTAATTAGAAATTATAGTTAATACCTAATGCGAAACTTGAAAGTGTTGAGCGATTAGTGATCGGGCTATTTTTTACTTTGCTTGGTAAAAACTTCATTTCCATACCGCCAAAAACATGAAAGCGATCCGTGGCTTTTACAATCATACCTACTGCAATATGCGGTGTAATTGTGGAATCAGGGCGATATTCTTGAATGCCTGTACGACGTGATTCATCCTTTGAAACGCCGTAGTAGTAGCGATTATGTTTGTCGCTATCCCAGGTTAATCCCGCTTTCGGAATCAACGTAAAGTGTTCGGTGACTTGATAGATATATCCCGCCGAAACATCAGCATTTAAGCCTTTGCTATGGCCTAAGATATCGCCATTAATTTCCGCTGAAACAAAAGCGTTATTATTGAAGCGATGATTGATGCCTGTTCCAAGGAGAATGGTCGATTTTCTTCGGTCCAATAGTGTAAATGCACCATGAGAATCACTAGGTTTAAAATTTAGAGCTTGATATTTTAGATGGACATCCACAGTTGTATTATCTAGTTCAATGACATCTAATCCTATTTTTAAACCTTTTACAAAGAGCATTCCTGATTTATATTCCAAATGAGGAACGGGTAGCCACTCTGAGTTATCACCGACGAATGGTTGTTGTTGATAGCCAACTCCTAAACCAATACTGAGCCCTTTGAGAGAATTATCTTCTGCAATTGCGGGGGATAATAAGAAGGCGATTAGAGAGGTTGCTAATAAAGTTTTTTTCATAATATTCATTGGATCTTTTAAATTCGAGGAGGGGCATTAACCATTGTGGTGATTTGAATGTAAATTTTTTCAAATAAAACGATAAGCTCCCTAAAAATAATTTTGATAGAAAGGCGATCGTGGTGCGTAAAATTCTATCACATCGTTAAGGGTAAAGACTTTCTATAATAGTTTTTTGTGGGAAAAAATGATAATTAATGGATGGTTTTAGATAAAGTGATAAATAAAATAATAGACTTGTTAATTTAATTTAATTATTTTCGAGATTATTAAAAAACACCAATTCACCGATATCTCTAGAGGTTAGAGAAATCCATTATTTTTTTTAACAAAAATATCCCCATCCCGATATTGACATATAGGGGGAGATATAATTAGTATGTGTTTGCGAATAAATAGGTTATCTCGCAAATATAGCGAAAGTATTTATCAGCAGTAAATGTAAATATCAACACATGATTCTTGAAGTTTTCTTACAACTTGATGCAAGGATACATGATTTAAAAATATTTACAAGTACTGAATGATCAAATATTTGAAATATTTTAAAGTTTTAAAAGGTATAAATCATGAAAAAAACATTATTAGCAGCATCAGTATTTGCACTTGCAATGGGTTCAGCATCATTCGCACAAACACAATCAGTAGGAACAATTGAATTCACTGGTGACGTTACAAATGCAGCTTGTACAATTGACCAAGCGAACACAAATGTAGATTTAGGTTCTGTATCTACTAAAAGATTAGCAGCAGCTGGAAATACAGGTCCATGGGGTACAGCGCACATCACTTTCTCAGACTGCAACTTAGGTTTAGAAGCAGATGATCCGACAGCTGCAAAATCAATCGAACTTTCAATTGGTGCTGGACAAGCTGCAACAAATGGTCCAAATCTTTGGGCGAATACTTATGGTTTAGATTCACAAAATGTTGGTGTTGAAGTTCAAATTGGTGGGCAAGCAGTAACACCTGCAGGTCTTGGTGGCGATAACGTGATCGTTACTAGCCTTGGAAATGGTACTAATTCAACACAATTTGATGTTCGTGGACGTATGGTTGCAACTGGTGAAGCAACAGAAGGTTCAGTTGGAACATTACTTAACTTTGTTGCTGTGTATAGATAATACTTAGCTTCAATGGCTTTATGAGTAATTAAACTCTTTTTTTTTCATAGCTTTAACAAGATATGAAATGACAATGAGTTTTTATAAAAAAAAAGCACTCTGCAATTGTAAGGGTGCTTTTTTTATAGATCAATGCATATGTGAGTAAAGTAATGGTTACATTGAATTTCAGGAACAGTAAAAGCAGAATGCTATTCTCAGCGCTGTTTTATCTCAGTATTGCAGGAGTAGGTCACTCTTTCGAATTTGATGACCGGATACTTGCAGATATGGGGCTTGAGAATATTGATTTAAGTGCATTTGAAGGTGGAAACGAAGGATTTACAGGCGAAAGACGTGCGGATATTCTTGTGAACGGAATGCCCATTTTGCAAAGAGAAGTCATCTATATATATCAACAGAATTCCGTAGATGAGCTCTGTTTTACACCTCAATTTATTAAAAAATTACCTCTTAAAAAAGAGATAAAAACTCGATTATCGGAGGATATAATCCATAGCACAGACGCTGGTGAGTGTTTGGGGATTATAAATCTAGATGAGAATGTTCAATTATATTTTGATGAGAATAATGAAACGGTACATATTACAGTGCCACACTTATTTTTAGATCGAGTAGATAGAGATTGGATTGAACCTGAAGATAGAGATTCTGGAGTATCTGGGGTATTTTTAGATTATAGTATTTTAGGAACGTATAATAAGAATAAAGGACGTTCATCAGATACGACGATTAGAAGCTATGGTACTATTGGCGCGAATCTTAAAGATATAAGATTCCGTGTTAACTACCAATATAATTCAGATAATACCAAACAAGATAAATTAGAATTGGTACAAAAGTATGCCTTTATGGATATTGGTTCCCTCAATGCAAAATTATATGGAGGGGAACTATTTAGTCGTAGTAATGTCTTTGATAGTGTGAGATTTAAAGGTGTCAGTCTTTTTACAGATGCAGATATGATGCCATCATATCTGAGAGGATATGCACCTGAAGTTACGGGAGTTGCCAATACTGATGCGATTGTTACTTTAAAACAATATGGTGTTATCCTTAGAACAGTACAAGTTCCTGCAGGAGCATTTGCTATTGCGGATTTACCCTCCTATATTTCAGGAACGATCGATGTTGAGATTGAGGAGTCGGGTGGAGGCATTCGTACCTATCAAGTAGATATCGCTCATGTTCCTTTTTTAACAAGAAAAGGTGCGGTCCGTTATTCTTTAAATGCTGGGGAATTAAATCCTTATCAATCTCATTCTGAGCGCGGGAAAGTAAAGGACAAATTTTTCTCTGGGGATGCATCGTATGGATTAAGTAATATTATTTCTTTATATGGTGGAACCCAATTTACAACGAATGGTGACTATATAGCTTTAAATGCAGGTATAGGTGCAAGCTTAGGGATTATTGGCGCTGTTTCTTTTGATATTACTCAGTCAAAAAATAAAGCAGATCCTAGTAGAGATATGAAAGGGCACAGTTTACGTTTTAACTACGCAAAAAGATTTACTTCCAATACAAACTTAAATCTTGTTGGGTATCGCTTTTCAAGCCGAAACTATACCTCTATTCATAACTATTTAGATATGAAAACACATCAAAATAGATTTACAGCCCTTGAAAAAAATAGAGTTACTTTAAGTTTATCGCAATCAATCCCTGAGATTAGTAGTAGTGTATCTGTAAGTATGACCAAAGGAACTTATTGGAACCAGCAGAGTATTTCTAACTATTCTCTCTCCTTTAATAAGCAGTTAAATAAAGGTTTTTTTGAAGGAGCTTCTTTGCAGTTAACGGCAGCAAGAAATACGGATATTCGAGGAATTAAAGATAATCAAATCGGAATGTTTATTACGATTCCTCTGAATCAAGAGCGAAATAGTAGGGTGCAATATAACGCACGTTATCAAGACACCTCTGAATATTTGACACAAGAAGTGACCTATTTTGACAAGGTTTATGGTGGAAATATGACGGCTGGGGTATTTAGTTCAGGAAAAAGAGATTTTAGCGGTAGTTCCGAGTTCGGAGTTACGGGGTCATTTGATAAAGATCTATATTTTGGAAGAGTGAGTACGTCTGGCAACTATACCACTGATAGAAAATATTTCTCAGCTGGATTTGATGGTTCAATTACGGTCACAAAATCGGGTGTTGCGACACATAAAAGAGTGTATGAAGATGCATCAAGATTAATAGTTGATACAGGAGCGCCAGGAGTTCAAGTGGGATACTCAAATGAAGATAGAAGTAACTTATTTGGAATGGCAGGAATTAGTAATGTTCCCAACTACTATAATATGACCTATAAAGTCGATATTGATAATTTACCTGATAATGTCTCAATTGAAGATAATGTCATTGAAGTTGCTTTAACAGATGGGGCGATTGGTTATCGAGTACTGGATACGGTCACTGGGGAAAAAGCGATTATTACAATTGTATTATCTAATGGTAGTCATCCTCCTTTTGGTGCAACTGTTTATCGAGAAAATGGTGCTAATACGGAAGTAGGGATTGTCTCAGAAAATGGTTTAACATATTTAACAGGGTTAAATAATAAATCGGAATATTCAATTAAATGGGGTAATAATCAATCTTGTAATTTAAAAATAACCACCCCTCATCTGAATGAATTTGAAACAGTTATCTGTTATACGGAGTAGTAAAAAATTATGAAAAAAATACTTTTTTTTAGTCTATTTATCTTAAATTTTGCTTTTGCACAAATATCATTTGATAGAACGCGTGTCATTTTGGATATGGATAAATCTAAGTCTCAAACAATCACTGCGATTAATCCTAATAAAACGTTACCTTTTTTAGCTCAATCATGGATAGAAGATGAAAAGGGTAATAAGATTACTCAGCCTTTAATCGCGCTTCCAATCGTACAGAGATTAAATCCTGGACAGGAAAAACAGATTAAAGTAGAGCTAGTAGGAAATGCGAGTTCTTTACCAACAGATAGAGAGAGTCTTTATTACTTTAATGCTTTGGGCGTTCCCCCAAAAGATGGTGGTCAGAATCAAGTTAATATTGTGATTCAATCTAAACTAAAATTATTTTACCGTCCGAAAGGCTTACCTAAATATCCTCAGCAAGGTTGGGTAGAAGAACTACAAGTTCAAAAAACAAGTAACGGTTTAACAATCCAGAATCCTACCGCATACCATGTGATTATTTATGGTTTTTCTTCTACGACTAATAAAAAATTGCAAGAGAGAGATATTATTTTAAAACCATTTTCTACTGAAAAAGTGAATGTTAAGTTAGGAAATGGTACGCCGATTATTCATATTGTGAATGATCAAGGCGGAGCAAAGAGTATTAATTTTAGTTGTAACACGAATGATTGTCGTGTGATTACGGAAGAAAGAAAATAATTTCCTATTCGATGTCGTATCAAAATATTTTGAATAGCATTGATATCAACATTTACTAGAAATAGGTTTAATGATATGAAACAGATGAAAAAAGTAGGGAAATATTTCCCTATATTGTTGTTAAGCATGATGAGTAGTGTTACTTATGCGAGATGTGTAGTCGTACCCAATGGACAAATAGAAACAGGACCAGATTTAGGAGTGGTCGAAACAATGATATTCCAAAACTGGGGAGATGGGGAATCAACCGCATACCCTGTTGAAACACCAGAAATGCGAGTGCAATGTGACCGAGGAACTTCAGCTCAGCTTAGTCTTGCAGTAGGTTCTACTAGTTTAGATCCATGGTATCAAGCTTTGGGAACTCGTAGGGCAGAGATTAATATTCTGCATGAATATAATGCGCGAGGTAATAATGAAGATACAGGCGAATTTATGAATACTTGGGGGCGTACAATTTTGGACCTTCCTAATGATAATCTGTATGGACGACAAAATCCTACTAGTGAGAGATTAGATGGAGCAGAATTTGTGATACAAATTAAGGCAGATCCTCGGTATTTAGTGTCAGATGGATGGCTCTTGAGGCCACCTCCGCCTCTTACTTATCGATTTGTAAGGGTCTCGTATTGGCCAACAGGACAAGCAGTAGCACCAGGTCCTGAAGGGCCTGGTAATGTGAGGTTTATTTATGGAGATAACCGTTTAGTGCTACAGCAACGACTAGATCCATGTAATACAAATAATATGACTGTCACTGTTAGTCCTCAAATTATTAACTTTGGGACTGTACCTGTAAGGCAAGGTGATATTGAAGTACGAAGACCATTTTCAATTACCTATCAACAAAATGCAGGTACGGCATGTCAAGAAAGCATCGTTGGAAATATTAGATTTGTACCGAATGGAACGTATAACGGTACAGCGATGCGTTTGAGTAATGGATTTGATTTGTCTTTAGTTAAATCCCCTAACGATACGCCGGTTACTTATGGAATGCCGTCAAGAGTTCAGGCGATTCCACCAAGGGTTGGAAACTCGATGCCAACGCCAGTAAGAGAAGAATATGTTGCAGTTCTGAAAAAAGATGCTAATACCCAATCTGTAGAAGGGCCGTTTAATGGGAGTATTCGCTATATATTTGAAATACTTTAAAGCTATTAATTGAGTATCGATTCTTACAGCTTTATATGATTCATTGGATTAATAGAATCATGAAATGGGTTTCAGAAAGAGCAAAAAAAGAGGATTGCCCAATATAGGCAATCCTCTTTTATCTTGAGTGTTTTTATGTTTATCATTAAGAGCGAATCAATGTTACTTCGCAGTATTCGCCACAATATTAATCGCTTCCCAAGTCGTTGTGAACGGGGGCGCATATCCTAAATCGATAAATCCTAATTCATCTGTTGTAATGCCGGCATGAATGGCAATGCTGAATGAATGTAAACGAAGCGCTGCGCCTTTACGACCAAAAATTTGCGCACCTAAGAGCACTTTTGATTCAGGGCTATAGAGAAGCTTGATCGTAAGCGTCGCTTGCCCTTTATAATAATTAGTGTGATTTTTCGTTTTAATGAGCGTTGTTTTGTAAGGAATACCGGCATCTTTCGCCATGTTTTCTGTTAATCCTGTACTACCCGCTTCATATCTCCCAACCTTCAGTAAGCTTGAACCAAGTGCTCCCGGGAATGAGAGATAATCTTGTTGATCGCTCACAATATTATGGCCGATGATTCTCCCTAATTTGTTGGCATACGTTGCGAGCGGAAGATAGCGATTTCCTAATTGACGATGCGGCACTGAAGCACAATCTCCGGCACTAAAGACATCGGGAATCGATGTTTCCCCATATTGATTAATGACAATTGCGCCATTGGGGAGTTTCTCTAACCTTGGATCGGTAATAAATGCCGTATTGGGCTGAAATCCAATGGCCATAATGACGGCATCGGTTGCAAGATGTTCATCTGTTGTCATCACTTTTGTGATTTTATCGTTCACAATTTTGAAGCCTGTGACAACTTCTCCAAGAAGAACATTAATTTTCTCTTTTTGTAATGAATTTTCAATGAGTTCTGAAAATTCCTCATCAAAAGGGCCTTGCATAATATGGGCGCCACCTTGAATAATAGTGACTTTCTTTCCAAGTGACGCAAGTTGTTCGGCAATTTCAACGCCGATAAATCCACCACCAATGACAGTAATGGATTGATATTCATGAAGTGCTTTTTTTAAAGTTTCGGCATCTCGTAATTTGGTATGACGATAGAGATTTTCAGCGCTCATGCCGGCAACATTGAGCTCATTAGGGGAAGCTCCTGTTGCAATCATTAAGCGATCATACGAAATTTGGCCCACTTCATGAGTGTTGATCGATCTCACTTCTACGATTTTCTCATCAAATTGAATCTGAATTGCTTCTGTTTCTAAAAGAAGATGAATGCCACTTTCCTCAATCTGCTTGGGCGTTCGTGCGAACATGAAGTTTGGATCTTCAAATTGTCCGCCGACATAGTAAGGTAATCCACAAGCACCAAATGAGACATAGTTCTCTTTTTCAATGACCGTAATATTCGCTTCAGGATTTTCTCTGCGAGCTTTTGCGGCAACGCTCATTCCGGTAGCGATTCCACCAATAATTACGATATTTAAAGGGGCATTCATATATTTCTCCTTCTTTTTTAAATCTTTTTTCGTGATCTAAGGTTGTGATGCTGGATTGAGCAGTTCAACTAACCAATTGGCAATATCTTGTAGCTCTTCATTAATGACTTCATGGCGCATCGGATAATCATGCCAAGTCGTTTGAATGCCACGAGATCTTAAGAATTCTTCAGCTTTTTTGCCAAGCTCAATATTCACAACATCATCTAAAGAACCGTGCAGATGAAGCGTTGGAATGCTTTTTTTCTCATCACTAATATTTAGAGAATCATCAAAGGTTGCGCTATACGTAGAGAGCGCCATCACGCCACCGATGGATTTGTCATAAGCGATAAATGCCGTATTAAATGCAACGGCGCCACCTTGTGAAAAGCCGGCAAGGATAATACGATTTAATGGAATCCCTTTCGCAACTTCATCTTCAATAAGCCCGATAATCGTTTGGCTCGATTCATCTAATTCTGATTGTTTAATCTCTCTTGGCGAAGTGAGCGCAATAATATCGTACCAAGACGGCATTGGAAAACCATTATTAAGCGTCACAGGACGAACAGGCGCTTGCGGGAGAATAAAGCGAGTATTCGGTAAAACACGAGCTTGCAATATTTCGGCAACCGGTAAAAAATCTTCTTTACTTGCGCCAAGTCCATGAAGCCAAATAACCGCTGAATCTGCAGGTTGTTTGGGGTTTAAAATAATTGGGGATTCCATAATTCTCTCCTTCGTACAATTGTGGGAATTGCCTGATGAATCGATCGTTGTAATGACTTTTTGTCGATCTTTTTATAGATATTTAGGCATTGAGATGTAGATCAAATCCTAAGCTTGGACCCATATTTTCGATTAAATCGAGCCATGTTGGAATGACAAAACTGGTCATTAAGGGCGCGAAATCAAAATTGGGAATATCTTGAGGCGTAATCCAGAGCGCTTCGGCAATCTCAGATGCCGGCGTGATATTTACCGCTTCCGGCAACAAGATGAAAAATAGATTCGATCGGATGAAATATCCAGGTTCGTTCGCTGCCGGCGCTTCATATTCTTTAATGAAGTGTGCAAGTGCCGGAGGAATTTGAATATTGACCTCTTCATATAGTTCTCGCATTAATGCTTGAATCGGTGTTTCTCCTGCATCTATTTTTCCGCCCGGTAACATATATTTTTGAGTATCTTGCTTTCGAACGATAAGTAATCGGCCTTTAGGATCAATGATAATGCCGGCTGCGAGAATAAAGAGTTTAGATTCGTCAATAGTCATAATAAATGATTGTATTTTTAATAATATTAAATAAATAGAAAGTTAATTGTACGGCATTTTGAGTTAAAAATAGATGTTGTGACCTAAAAATAGTGCAAAAGAACAGTTCTATTCAGTAGAAGATCTCTATTAAAGAGTGTAAAAATGAGTATAATTATGAGGTTATCGCCAAGAGGGCGAGTATAAAATAAAGGAGCGAAGTCAATGAGTGAACTGAATTTTCAGGAAGGTTTGATTAGTGAAAACCGAGATCATGCGATCTTTATGGAAATTAATTTCAAGAGTGATGATCAGGATGCGATTAAGGACGCCATCGCCGGCTTATTGGCAAGACAGCGATCTTTTGTCAGCCGTTTTAGTGATTGTGGCTTACAAGTCGTTGTGGCATTTGGGCGCAATGCTTGGACAGCACTTTCTGGAAATGCAGAGAGCGCATCGGAACTTGTGGACTTCAAAGAGCTTGGTTACGGCACAGCGCCGGCAACACAGCGAGATATGTTTGTACATATCGTGTCGCATTCGCAAAAAATCAATTTTTCGATCGCACAAGATTTAGTGACCTTATTTAAAGGTTTGATCACTGTTGAAGAAGAAGTTCACGGCTTTCGCTGGATTGAAGCACGTGATTTAAGTGGTTTTGTGGATGGTACAGAAAATCCGAAAGGCACAAGAGATCGTAGCGAAGTTGCGCTTATTAACAGTGGAATTGATGCCGGCGGTAGTTATGTATTAGCGCAAAAATGGGTACATTCTTTAGAGCAACTTCATCATTTTAAATTACGTCAGCAAGAAGAGATTTTTGGTCGTTTTAAAATGTCAGATGTTGAAATGCCGGATGAGATGAAACCCATCGGTTCTCATACAGAACGTGTTGTCATTGAAGATGATGGCGAAGAGCTAGAAATCGTGAGACAAAGCTTACCGTATGGTTTTGCGAGTGGCGAGAAAGGGCTCTATTTCCTCGCATATAGTGCAGAACTTAGCCGTTATGAAAAGATGCTTGCAAGAATGTTCGGTGCGGAAGATGAGCATTTTGATCTAATGCTCTCCTTTACAAAAGCCGTCACCGGAAGTTATCTCTATGCGCCTTCTTTAGATCAATTAGAAGAGATTGGTGCAGCATAAATTTATGATCGATCATTATTATGAATCATTATCACCAATCGTTGTGCTTGATAATGATTGGTCACGATCGATATTGAAAAGCATTAAGCATTAAGCATTCAAGTATTCAAAACATTAAAGTCTTAAAAGACAAAAGAAAATCGCTCTTAGAAATAAGAGCGATTTTTTTATGGAACTGTATTTTCAACAATATTTTTGATGATTACATTGCAGCTTTGAAGATGCCTTCAACGTCTGCTTGTGATCCTTGAACAGGATTCGTTGCAGAACAGACATCAAGCAACGCATTTTTTGCAAGTACAGGAATATCTTCCACTTTTGCTTTCAGCGCTGTGAGGTTTGCTGGAATATTAATCGATGCTGAGAGCTCTCTGATTTTGGCAATTGCCGCATCTGCGCCTTGCATATCGGTGAATTTATCAATATCAATATGCATCGCTTTTGCCACATCTTTTAATCGGCCTGAAGCAACGGCTTTGTTGAAGTCCAAAACATGTGGTAAAAGTACCGCATTACACACGCCGTGTGGAAGATCATACATGCCACCTAATTGGTGCGCCATTGCATGAACATAACCTAATGAAGCATTGTTAAACGCCATTCCCGCTAAGAATTGTGCATAAGCCATGTTGTCACGAGCTGTCACATCATCGCCATTTTCAACCGCAGTTTTGAGGTTATCTGTGATGAGCGTAATCGCTTTTAGCGCACATGCATCCGTGATTGGGTTTGCCGCTGTTGAGATATACGCTTCGATAGAATGCGTTAACGCATCCATTCCTGTTGCCGCTGTTAAGCCTTTTGGCATGCCTTTCATTAAATGTGGATCATTTACAGAAAGGATCGGCGTTGAGTTTTTATCAACGATTGCCATTTTTACGTGACGTTTTTCATCAGTAATAATGCAGAAACGTGTCATTTCTGAAGCAGTGCCGGCAGTGGTGTTAATCGCAACCATTGGAAGTTGTGGATGCGTTGTTTTATCAACACCTTCAAATGCGCTGATATCATCGCCGTTTGTTGCACAAAGCGCGATGCCTTTCGCGCAATCATGAGGAGAACCGCCACCAAGCGAGATTACGAAGTCACATTTTTTTGCTTTTAAAATCGCAAGGCCATCTGCTACGTTTTGTGTGGTCGGATTTGGATGCGTACCATCAAAAATCGCCGCTTCGATATCTTGAGCTTCGAGAAGCTGAATCAAATCATTCGTCATTCCTGATTTTGAGAGAAAGCTATCGGTAACAATCAACGCTTTTTTAAAGTTGTAACCTTTGAGCGTTGCAATGGCGTCTGGAAGCGCATTTTCACCAATAAAGTTCACTGGCGGCATAAAGAAAGTACTACTCATGATTAGACTCCTTCTGATCGCAAAATTGCGATTCATTTAGTTAATAAAATCTTGTGTATTCTATAAACGGATCACTATCGGCATTTAGATTTTTGATCTTAAAGATTGCCGAAGTAAATTTATATTAATATCTTTCAATTATAAAAGGAATAAATATAAGAATTAAAGATATCGGGGATTTCTTGATATAGATATATTTTTCTTTAATAAAATTGAATTTAGCACTGATAATCGGGAGTTCCTCGCCTTTTAAAGGCATTTTGTAGCTTATTTATTGATCATCGATAAATATTATTCGAAGTTTTTTTCCTAACTCCAAACAAATTCTCCGCTATCGCCGATCCAGCGATTAATGAGTTTTTGGCTTAATGCTTTATCATCGACAATCTTATTGGCGATCTCCGTTGCCTTTTCGATGAGATCTTGATGATGAAAAAGATCTGCCATTCTAAAGCGAAATTCGCCCGTTTGCCTTGTGCCGAAAATATCGCCGGAACCTCGTAGTTCAAAATCTTTTTCCGCAATTTCAAAGCCGTTATTCGTTGCTTGCATAATCTCTAAACGCTCCCGTGTCATATTAGAAAGGGGCGGGGAATAGATGAGAAGACAGAAGGAGGCTTTAGAGCCACGACCCACACGGCCACGAAGTTGATGAAGCTGGGATAATCCTAAACGCTCGGCATTTTCGATAATCATAATGGAAGCATTGGGCACATCTACGCCAACTTCAATCACGGTTGTCGCCACAAGAATATCGAGTTCATGAGCTTTAAACGATGCCATGATCGCTTCTTTTTCCGAAGATTTTTGTCTGCCATGCACTAAACCAATGCGCAGATGTGGCAATCTTTCGCAAAGATCGGCATAGGTAATTTCGGCAGCTTTTGCCGGCAATACTTCTGATTCTTCAATCAGCGTACAAACCCAGTAAACTTGCGTGCCTTCTTCACTCTGTGCTTTGATGCGTTCAATGACTTTATCGCGCGCTTTATCGCTGACAACGCTTGTGGTAATGGGAATACGATTCGGCGGATATTCATCGATCACAGAACTAGAAAGATCGGCATACATTGTCATTGCCAACGTTCTAGGGATGGGCGTTGCCGTCATCATGAGCTGATGCGGCGTAAAGCCTTTCGGCGCTTTCTTTTGCAGCGTTAAACGCTGTTCTACGCCAAAGCGATGTTGTTCATCAATAATCACAAGATTGAGCGCGGCATATTCCACACTTTCCTGAAATACGGCGTGGGTGCCGATAATAATGGAAACCTCGCCATTTTTTATCTTCTGCTGTGCCTCTCGCTTCTGTTTTTCTGTGAGTTTGCCGGTCAGTAAAATCGAGGAAATTCCTAATGGCGAAAACCATTTCTCAAGATTAATAAAGTGCTGCTCTGCCAATAGTTCTGTCGGCGCCATAAATACCGCTTGGAATCCTGATTTTGCGGCGTGAATCAAGGGCGCTGCAGCAACCACTGTTTTTCCTGATCCTACATCTCCTTGCACCAAGCGCATCATCGGCGTTTGGGATTGAATATCGTTTTCAATCTCTGAAATCACGCGGCTTTGCGCGTTTGTTAAGGTAAATGGGAGATTCTCTCTGAATTGTTGTAACGCTTTGGGCTCAAGATGAATGGGATCGGATTTTTCCTGATTAAAATGCTCTCGAGATTTTTTCAAAGCCACTTGATGTGCGACGATCTCTTCTAATGCCAAAATCTCTTGCACGGGATAATGTTTATTCTCTAAACGCTCGATATTCACATCTGTCGGCGGTTTATGAAGAAAGTAGAGCGCATCTTTCAGATTCACATCTTTGGATTCCAAAAATGCCGGGAAATGCTCCTCTTTTAGCTCTTGAAGGAGATTATCGATAAATCCTTGCATCTGTCTTTGAGTAATGCCGGCCGTGAGGGAATAGATCGGTGTCATGCGCTCTTCAAGTTCGGTATCTTTATCAATAAAGTTGAGAACTTCCGGATGACTCATTTCAAGACGATTCATGCCGTAGCGCACTTCACCATAACAACGTAGCGTTTTCAGTGCATCGAAGCGTTTAATCATATTGGTGTGAAAATTAAAAAAGCGAATTGCCAGTACGCCGGATTCATCTTTGAGCCAAACTACTAACGTTGGTCTTTTGCCGTGCGTCATCTCTTTTTTAAAGATTTCGCCTTCGACAATAGCAATTTGCGAGGGTTGAAGCTCGGCAATGGGCGTAATACGAGTACGATCTTGATAGCGAAAGGGCAGATGAAATAAGAGATCGAGATAATTCTTAATCCCCAATTTCTCTAATGTTTCTGCTGTTTTCGGACCAACGCCTTTGAGTTTTGTAATAGGTCTATTTTTTAAAGTTTCCACAATACAATTTAATTTTACCAATGATGATTACAAGATAGCGCATTTTGCCATGTTTAGTGGAGATTTCGAATCCTTTTTATAGGCGCTTTAGTCAGAAAAAACATTTGAAAACATATTTGCAAAGCCATTTGTGAATATTCTTTTTTAAGAAAGAGGTATTCATGGGCAGTTTTATTGAGGAGCTTTTTTAGAGATTGTTTATAGAAAATTTCTGTAGAAGTTTTAAAAAACATCTTCAGCAACGATGAAGAATCGATCAAAAAAACCCGAATATGATCGTAAATAAGAAAATAAATCATTTTTATTGTGTTTTTTTGTCAAAAACAATCGTTAAAAAGTTTATAAAATAGTCATTTATTGATCAATTATTGCTCAAAATATGTAATTAAAACGTCATAAAAAGAGCAACGAATTTGTCTTTCAGATATTGATATACGCAGTGTATGCGATATTTTAATGTTCTTAAACATTAGATTTAATGATGGTTATGAGCTTCTTGCAAAAAAAAAGGGAGTATGGATATACTGAATTTGAGTCGTTTATGAGGAGAACGACAAACAAATCCGACAACAACGAAAACAATATCAATGAGCGGATCTATAAAACAGTGTGAAATGCACGAAAAGCAAAAAGCTAAATAACAAACAGAATTTCGTAAAACTGAAACAATCCCGGCGATTATTGCGCCTAAATTGAATCAGTATAAAAAATAAGCATCACAAAAATAATAAGTACAAAAAAAGAAGTACAAAAACACAAAAATATAATAAGTAAAAAAGTGTAACCAAAGGAGGCTACATGAGCTGTTGTGACAACGACAAGCTAACAAAGGATGAGGTTTTTATTGTTCGCGATAAACCCCTTCCAAGCTTAACGATTGCGTTAATTCCAATCATTTCGATGATGGTTTTGTTATTCACAGGAATATTTGTATTTGGTGCAGAACCGCATATTCCCATATTACTGAGCGCCGTGATTGCCGGCATTGTGGCGATCTATTTAGGATATACATGGACAGAGATTGAAAAAGGCATTACTGCCGGCGTTGCATTGTCTGTTCAAGCATTATTAATTTTGATTATTTTAGGAACCTTAATCGCCACATGGCTTGCCGGCGGGATTGTTCCCACCATGATTTACTACGGTTTAAATATTCTTTCACCGGAATGGTTTTTACCTTTAGCAGTGATTATTACAAGCGCAGTTTCTTTAACGGCAGGCAATGCTTGGACAGCCGCAGGAACAGTTGGAATTGCCGTAATGGGCGTTGGAATTGTTTTGGGATATAGTCCGGCAATGGTTGCAGGCGCGGTGATCTCAGGTGCCTATTTTGGCGATAAGATATCTCCATTATCTGAAACGACGAATATGGCACCTGGCATTATCGGCGTGAATCTTTTCGAACACATTCGCTATATGCTCTACACAACGATTCCATCATGGGTTTTAACAATCATCATGTTCTTTATCTTAGGAATCTTCTTTAAAGCAGAATCGGGAGATATTTCAGACATCACGTTGTTGCAATCCCAGCTAAAAGAGATCTTCGTCATTACGCCGTGGTTGATTTTAGTGCCGGTTACAGTCCTTGGACTCATCATGTTTAGAGTGCCGGCAATTCCAGGATTAGTAATTGGATCGCTATTAGGAGGTGCCGTTGCATTCTTCGTTCAAGGCGAAACGATGACTTCCATTTTGAATATGACGATTGTGGGTTACGAGAAAGAAACGGGCAATGAGATGATCGATTATCTTCTCAACAACGGCGGCATGGAAGCGATGATGCCAACCGTGAGTCTTGTGATGCTCGCTATGAGTTTAGGCGGAATTTTAGAGTTAACTGGCGCATTAGAAACCATTGTGAATCGCTTATTAAGATTTGCATGTTCAACAGGAAGTTTAATTGCAACAACCGCAGCTTCATCAGTAACGGCAAACGTGATTGCATGCGACCAATACTTATCGATCTTATTGCCGGGAAGAATGTATGTTCAGGCTTATAAAGATCAAGGATTAGAGCTTAAAAACTTATCTAGAACTGTGGAAGATGCCGGAACAATGACGTCTTCACTTGTACCTTGGAATACATGTGGCGCCTTTATGGCAACCACATTAGGTGTTGCAACCATTGATTATGCACCCTTTGTCTTTATCGCTTTCTTAAGTCCTTTAGTTGCCATCATTTATGGATATACCGGCTACAAGATTGCAAGAGTGCCAAAGGCGGAGAGAACGGAAGGCGCTGTAGAACTCGATACATCAGGTTCTGTTCTAATTGATGCCAACCCAGCCTTAACAGTTGAAGATATGAGTCAGCATAAACCGGCTTAAAGATACCAAAAAGATACATTACTAAAATTGAAATATTGAATTAAAAATCAGAGCACAACGGAGAAGTAATAAGGAGATATAAGCCGACCCGAAGGGCGAAGAAAAAATTCCCATCGTTCACAGCAGCGAAGTTAAAAGATTAGAAAGACATTAGAAAAAATTAGAGTAGAAATTTAAACATAAAGAGTTATATCAGATCAAAAGGCTTGCTTAGACAAGCGCTAGATAAAAATCTAAGTAATCACAATAGGATATAACAACACATTATAAAGTAGATAAACCATTATCTCGGAAGATAGAAAGGAAAATTTTATGAGCAATAAGAATACTGAAGTTAGAGAATTTATTGGTAAAGTTTTAGGTTTAGTGGAGAAAGATTCTCTTACGAAAGAAGACGCAGCTTGGATTACTTCACAAACCATTGAAGGATTCAGAGAGAACGTTAACCCGGGATTTTTAGAGTATCGTAAAACAGTTACTGTAGATCAAGCATTTGCGGCGGTTGAATGGTCAGATGGTGGCAGTAAATTCACAGATGTGAACGGCAAAGAGTATATCGACTGCTTAGGCGGATTTGGAATTTATAACGTTGGGCACCGTAATCCTAAAGTTGTGAAAGCCGTGACAGATCAATTAAAACATCAAGCGCTTCATAGCCAAGATTTACTAGATCCACTTCGTGCAATGCTTGCAAAAGTGCTTGCAGAAATTACGCCTGGAGATTTGAAATATTCATTCTTCACAAACTCAGGAACAGAAACGGTAGAAGCAGCGCTTAAAGTTGCGAAATTCTACGCTTACAAAAACACAGGTGCGACAACTTTTATCTCAACAGTAGGCGCATTCCACGGTAAGAGCTTGGGTTCACTTGCAGGAACGGCGCGTGGAACATTCCGTAAGCCATTTATGTCTTTATTACAAGGTTTCAGACACGTTCCATACGGCGATATCGATATGATGCGTAAAACGTTTGAAGCATGTGCGGCAGTTTCAGAAGGCGTTGCCGGCGTAATCTTAGAGCCAATCCAAGGGGAAGGCGGCATCATCATTCCGCCAAAAGGATATTTACAAGCGGTTCGTGATCTTTGTGATGAATATGATGCGGTATTGATTTTCGATGAAGTACAAACAGGAATGGGACGTACAGGCACCATGTTCGCATGTGAAAGCGAAGGCGTGACACCAGATATTATCTGTTTAGCGAAAGCATTCGGCGGCGGTGTAATGCCGGCAGGTGCAATGGTTGCTTCTGAAAAAGTATTTAACCCAATGTTTGAAAACCCATTCATGCACACAACAACATTTGGTGGAAACCCATTAGCATGTGCGGCGGCATTAGCAACGATTGATGTATTACTTGAAGACAATCTTCCAGCACGTGCAGCTGAAGTGGGAGAGTATTTCTTAAATGGTCTTCGTGAAGCAGCGAAAGAGTACGGCGATAAAGTATTAGAGATTCGTGGACGTGGTTTAATGATCGGAATTGAATTCCATACAGATGAAATTGGTTATGAAGCTTCAAAAGGAATGTTTGATAAAGGTGTATTAGTTGCCGGAACCCTCATAAACTCGAAGACAATTCGTATTGAGCCACCATTAACAATTGATTATGAAGAAGTCGATTATGTGATTAACTCCTTCAAAGAAGTGTTAGCGGGAATCAAATAACGTTGAATTAAATATTCTGATAAGATCGATCTTAGGAGGATTTTTTATGAGGATGTATGTTGTTCACAGTATTGATCATATTATCCTTCTAAGAGCCGATCGTTGTTTTAAGATCATTTTAAATAATAATAGTTCATAATAAATAGCTGTCATGGAGATAGAAATGGTTAAAGAAATTTTAAACTACATTAATGGTGAATGGATTCAGCCTGATTCAGGAAAAGAAAACATTGTAATTAATCCGGCAAACCAAGAAGTGATTGGAAAAGGATTTCATTCATCAAAAGAACAAACAATTGCGGCAATTACAGTTGCAAAAGAAAACTTCGAAAGTGGTGTTTGGGCAGATAAATCTCCAAGAGACAGAGCTGACGTATTACTTGAAATTGCCGATAAAATTGATGCAAGAGCGGCAGAACTTGCAAGCCTTGATATGCAAGATAATGGAAAAATTCTCCCAGAAGCCGAAGGCGATGTGGCAGATGCTGCTTCTACATTCCGTTACTACGCAGGGTTAATTCGTGGTAATCAAGGAGAAGTGATTAACGCTTCTGAAGATTATCAATCCATGATCGTGCGTGAACCTGCCGGCGTGACAGGATTAATTGTTCCTTGGAACTACCCATTACTCATGAGCGTTTGGAAAATTGCACCGGCGCTTGCAGCTGGTAACTCCATTGTCTTCAAACCCGCAGAATTAACACCACTTTCATGTGTTGTATTATTTGAAATTTTCGACAGCATTGAAGGGCTTCCAAAAGGCACTATTAATATGGTGATGGGAGAAGGAAATGTTGTGGGTCAAACAATTTCAGAAAGTAATGATGTCGATTTAGTATCTTTCACCGGCAGTACAGCGGTTGGAAAGAAAATCATGAAAGCATCTGCAGATAGTAACTTAAAACGCGTGTCTTTAGAGCTTGGTGGAAAATCTCCTAATATCGTTTTTGCCGATACAGATTTAGATTTAGCAGTAGATTATGGTCTATTTGGAATCTTCTACGGTTCAGGACAAGTATGCTCCGCAGGAAGCCGTATTTTAGTAGAAGAATCGATCTATGATGATTATGTGAAACTCCTTGCTGAGAAAGCTGCGAAAATCAAAGTAGGACCAGGATCAGATCCAACATCAAACATGGGGCCGCTTGTGAGTGAAGTTCAGATGAATCGCGTGCTTGATTATATCGAAATCGGTAAAAAAGAAGGTGCAAAAGTGGCATTTGGTGGCGTTCGCTTAACAGAAGGCGCACTTGCAAACGGATTCTTCGTATCACCAACGATTTTTGTAGATGTTGAAAACGATATGCGTATCGTACAAGAAGAGATCTTCGGACCTGTTGTGACAGTACAAAAATTCAAAACAGAAGAGGAAGCAATTGCACTTGCAAACTCTACAGATTACGGTTTAGCGGGTGCAGTATTCTCGAAAGATGGTTCAAGAGCGCTTCGTGTGATCAAGAAAATTCGTTCAGGAATCACCTGGATTAATGATTATCACCCAACATTTATTGAAGCTCCGTGGGGCGGATATAAACAGAGCGGTATCGGTTTCAGCCTTGGAACGTACGGTTTAGAAGATTTCCAAGCTGTGAAGCAAATCAACATTCGCTTAAAACCAGAATCACCAGGTTGGTTCCCACAATAAGTTCCAAATTTATATATTATTGATAGTTAGAAGTTGTCAATGAAGTGAAAACCTCAAAGGTCGCAAGGCTTTTGGGGTTTTGTTGTATTTGAGAGAAGGAAAAGAGTAGGGAAGGGAATCATCGGTTTAAGGAAGTTTAATGGTAGAACAGAAGATGATTCATCGCTGGGTAGAAATCTTACATTCTTATTAATATCGCGCGCCAGCAGTATTGGTGCTTTTAGCTGTTTAAAGCGAAATATCGATATTTCCCCAAAAACAGGTCATTAGAAAGAAAAATGCAAAGAATCGTATAGTGAAATCGGCGTAAGGAAGTTTAATGGTAGAACAGAAGCTGATTCATCGATGGGACGAATGTTTGTATTCTTTATTCATATCGTGCGCCAGCAGTATCGGTGCTCTTTAGTTTTGTGGTTATTTAAATTGAGATATTGATATCGATATTTCCCCAAAAAGCGATTATAAGAACGAAACAAGAAAGAGAAACAAGAACGGAAACAAAAAAAGCGAGATTATTAAAATCTCGCTTTTCTTTGATACTTTATCTTATCTTGATATCAGATATTGATCTGATCTTTCAGATTAGATATTACCGATTGAGAGGTATTTTGTTTCGAGGTATGGTTGAATTCCTTCGATACCACCTTCTGAACCGATTCCGCTCTCTTTCATGCCGCCAAATGGTGCTTGTGCAGTACTTGGTAAACCGTCGTTCCAACCAAGGATACCGAAATCAAGGTTTTCTTGGAAGAAGATACCGCGTTTGTAGTTATCTGTGAAGAAGTACGCAGCTAAACCAAATGGTGTGTTATTTGCGATTTCAACAGCTTCTTCGTACGTTTTGAAAGTGACGATTGGCGCTACTGGTCCAAAAGTTTCTTCTTGCATGATGATCATATCGTGCGTTACGTTACCTAAAACTGTTGGGTTAATGAAGAAGTAACCTTTTTCATTACTGTGGTTTGTTGTACCACCAGCTAAAACAGTTGCACCTTTTGCTTTTGCGTCTTCGATTTGCTCAACAACTTTATCGAAACCTTTTTTGTTGATCACAGGACCAACATCAACGCCTGCATCCATACCGTTACCCACTTTAAGTGCACGCGCAGCAGCAGCAAATTTCTCGCTGAATTCAGCAGCAACACTTTCGTGTACTAAGAAACGGTTTGCACATACGCACGTTTGACCTGCGTTACGGAATTTAGAAGCAAGCGCTTGTGTTACTGCGTAATCAATGTCTGCATCTTCACAGATGATGAATGGCGCATGACCACCAAGTTCCATTGAAACACCTTTAACAGTCTCAGAGCTTTGTTTGATAAGAAGCTTACCAACTGGCGTTGAACCTGTGAAAGTGATTTTACGAACATAATCGCTACCTGTGAAAAGTGGACCAATATCCGCGCCTTTTCCGTTAACGATTTGTACAACGTCTTTAGGAATCCCTGCTTCATGAGCAAGTTCTACTAAACGGATCATTGTTAATGGTGTATCTTCAGCTGGTTTTACGATGAAAGTACAACCCGCTGCAAGTGCTGGACCTGCTTTACGTGTCATCATTGCCGCTGGGAAGTTCCATGGCGTGATTGCTGCAACTAAACCGATACCTTGTTGTGTTACAAAAAGGCGTTTAGAAGTTGTTGCCGCAGGAATTGAACGACCGTAAAGGCGTTTTGCTTCTTCAGCGTACCAAGTTAAGTAGCTAGCAGTGTAACCTACTTCACCAATTGACTCAGGAAGTGGTTTACCATTTTCTTTCGTCATGATTTCAGCAAGTTCTTGTTTATTTGCAAGAATTAACTCAGCCCATTTGTCTAAAAGCGCAGCACGCTCATAGGCAGTTGTTTTTGTGAAAGTTTTGAATGCTTCGTGTCCTGCTTTGAGTTTTGCATTTACAACATCTGCGTTATCCGCAGGAATTTCTGCAAGAACATCACCTGTTGCAGGATTCGTAACAATAATAAGTTCGCTCATTAATTTCTCCTTTTAATGAATATTGTGTTTTGAAGCATTCCCTAGTTCATGGTAATAACCATTGATTTATGCTTGTATGTGAATAAGTTTGAGGAAGTCCTCTAAGATCGTTCCTATCATAAAATAAAGCACCTTAAAAAGGTAGTAATTCGAAGAGAATCTCTAAGTAATTTTTCTGAAAGGAGAGATTGTTTCCGAGCGCTTTTTATGGAGCATTTAATGTTGTATGTTGCATGCAATTAATAACATTTTTTGACATTTCCTTCAAATATTAAAACTGAAATAGAATCTATCAGTTTGTATGCATTATATTTTTTGAGGGCGAAATAGATTGTGTCTTACTGAATAACTTTTAATAATGTTTACCTTTTTCGAGGAATAATCTGTGTTAGCTTAAATAGAGTAAATAAGTAACCATTTGTTTTATAAAGGTAATAAAAATGCGTACTAAAAGCACATATCAGCAACTGTTAAGCCTCATTTTGGGGATAGGATTGTTCACTATTTTAGGAAGTACTATGAGTTTTGCAGAATATCATCGAGAATTACATCAAGCCGTTTCCCAAAAAGATCATCAAAAGGTGGCGCTGATCCTGAAAGAGCCGGGAAATCTTGAATCGAGAGATCGCCAAGCAAGAACGCCTTTAATGCTCGCAACACAGCAAAATGATGTAAAAACCGCAAAATTGTTAATCGATGCCGGCGCAGATGTGAATGCAAAGGATCATATTCAAGATACGCCTTATCTTTTAGCCGGCGCACAAGGTTATAACGATATTTTAAAAATGACGTTAGAAAATGGTGCAAATATTCAAGATATCAATCGTTACGGCGGTACAACGATTATTCCGGCAGCGGAAAAAGGGCATTTAGAAACAGTGAAGATTCTGTTAGATGCGGGATTAGATCCTAATCATATTAATAATCTCGGTTGGACAGCACTGATGGAAGCCGTGATTTTAGGCAATGGTTCAAAACTCTATGTGGATATTGTGGAAACTTTAATTCAAGGCGGTGCAGATCCCAATATTGCTGATAAAAAAGGCGTTACAGCATTGACTCATGCGCAGGCAAGAAATGATAGGGAAATGATCAAGCTATTACAAAAGTATGGTGCGAAATAATCAGTGGTAGAGAACAGAAAGACATTAGAAATCTATTAGAAAGCGATTTTAAGAAGGGATCTTATAAGATCCCTTTTTTATTGCGGTGAAAGACGGCATAATTGCTCTTTTATTGATGATTAAGAGAGATAATTACCATGCGCTGGGAAAATGAACGCCGAAGTCAAAATGTAGAAGATCGCCGAGGACAACGAAATCAACCAAATCGTAGAAGTGGCGGAAGAAGTGCCGGAATTCCCATGCAACTGAAAGGTAAAAGTGGACTTGCGATTTTAGTCATTATTATTGCCGCAGGATATTTTGGTTTTGATTTAACACCAATCTTAAATGGCGAGCTTCCTTTAGGGCAAACGCAAACAGTGCCCTACAAGGAAACTCGTGAAGAAGCCGAAATGGCGGCATTTACTTCTGTGGCTTTGGCGAAAACAGAAGATCTGTGGATTCCTCGTTTTAGAGAGAATCAGATGCGTTATCGTGAGCCGACTTTAGTGATTTATAACAGCGTAACGAATACCGCTTGCGGTTACGGCGAATCGGCAATGGGACCTTTCTATTGTCCTGCTGATGAGAAAGTCTATCTTGATCTCAGCTTCTACCAAGATATGAAGCAAAACTTAGGTGGCGGAGGCGATTTCGCACAAGGATATGTGATCGCTCATGAAGTCGGGCATCACGTTCAAAACTTATTAGGAATTAGCACCAAAGTCCGTCAAGAACAAGCAAGAATGAGCAAGGTTCAAGCGAATAAGTTATCGGTAAAACTTGAGCTACAAGCCGATTGCTTTGCCGGCATTTGGGGAAAATCTATTGAAGATCAAAATTTATTAGAGAAAAATGATATTGCCGAAGCCATGAATACGGCAGCAGCAATTGGCGATGATCGTTTACAGAAGCAATCTCGCGGTGTTGTGGTGCCGGATAGCTTTACACACGGCACTTCTAAAGAGCGACAAGAATGGTTCATGCGAGGATTTAATAGCGGTTCAATAGCCGCTTGCGATACGTTTTCAGCGCGTTAAAAGCGTTTGTACACACGTATGATTCAATGTTCTTTGAAAAATGAATAATATTAGATAGATGAATAGACAGAATGAATTGTTAAAGCAACAATAGAAATTTTCACAGACGTCATCTCAGACGTAATATTTCGTAAAAATTCTGTTATATTGATTTCTAAATTAAGTATGAAACGATATAAAACTCACTCTATAAAATTGTAGAAATTCATTTTGATACAGCATGAATTTTTATCTAAGTCGGAGCAAATAGATATGAACAATCCTTTGAAAAAAACGTTATTGGTGGCGGGATCGGCACTGTTTTTAGCCGCATGTCAGCCAAATGGACCAGATGTGGAAGCGCTTAAGAAATTAAGAACGGCGGATTCCGGCATTGAAATTACCAATAGCCGTATTAAATCTGTTTCTCCGATTAATGACACATTATCGATTTACGATATTGAAGGAATGTTTAAATATCGTGATGGACGTTATCAATATTTGACAAATTTTGGCGATATTCAAATTTACACGCCGTTAAATGGGGAAGATTCAGAACCGTTTAACTCCACCGTGATTGCTTCTGAAGAGAAGGGCAATTGGAACATTGTGGAGGAAAATCTCCCGAAATTTGTCGGCATTTGGGATAATTCGCAATCTGTTTTAACGCATACGGCGCTATTTGCCAATAGCAAAGAAGCGATGCCGGGATTCTATCAACAAGCCGATGGTACGTTGATGGCGCTGAATGATAAAGCGCTCGATAAACATGTGAAAAATCTTATTAAGCAATATGAGCGTGATCTGCAAAAAAATGTGGAATTAGATGCAAATTTTGAAATCTTAACGAAAGACTTAGCAGGGTTAGCAAGCGATATCGAGAAAGATACGAAGAAAGAACTTAGTGCTGAAAAGTTAAGTGGCAAGGAATTAGACGCTCGTTTACAAGCATCATTGCCGGCAGCCCTTGAAGCGAATGCTTCTTATCAAACGATCTTTGCGGAAAAAGCGCATGTAGAAGCAGAAATTAAAGAACTACATCAATCCATGCCAAAGCTTTGGGCAGTAACGCAGTGCTATGACACGAGCTATCGTTTTTACGGCAGAATCTGTAATCAGCTGACGAAAGTGAACGATAAACTATTGCCGGAAATCAGCTATCAAAATCGTCCTGATGCGGATGCGAAATATCTGCAACAATAATAAGAGCAGTGATCTTATTCATAGAATAAAAATTGTGTATTAATCGCTTTTTTTGTAAAAGATGTTCATTCAATAAAACCTCAGCCCTTGAAAGCTGAGGTTTTTGTTTGGGAAGATGGAAAGAAGGCTACCTTTGTCATAAATAAGCATTATAATAGTGACCATATTGAGCGTGATGAAAGCCATTTGAAAGCGTTTTCATCCTTTCGTAACCCGTTTTATTTTACATTTTAAGGTATTCATTCAATGTCTATAGAAGCCGTTCAAACGCTAGCAAAAGATGATTTCGCTGCAGTAAATCAGAAGATTTTATCTGCTCTTCATTCCGATGTCGTGTTGATCAATCAAGTGGGACAATATATTGTTTCATCCGGTGGAAAGCGCATTAGACCATTGATTACGCTTCTTGCGGCGCGTGCTGCGGGTTATCAAGGCGAAGGGCATATTACGGCAGCAGCGCTCATTGAATTTATTCATACGGCAACGTTACTTCATGATGATGTTGTTGATCATTCTGATATGCGCCGTGGCCGTGAAACAGCGAATGAACTTTGGGGCAATGAAGCGGCGGTATTAGTCGGCGACTTTATCTATACTCGTTCCTTCCAAATGATGGTGAGCCTGAATTCAATGGATATCATGAATGTTCTTTCAGATGCAACGAACATCATTGCCGAAGGCGAAGTGATGCAATTGATGAATATCGGCGATCCAGATACAACGGAAGAGAATTACATGAACGTGATCTATTCCAAAACGGCGAAACTCTTTGAAGCATCAGGTGCAACTGCCGGCATTTTAACAAGAGAAGCGGGCGGAGAAGATTTCGCTGAAGCGCTTGCGACTTACGGCATGTATTTAGGAACGGCATTCCAACTTGTCGATGATATTTTAGATTATTCTGCAAGTAGCGAAGAGATGGGCAAAAACACCGGCGATGACTTAGCCGAAGGTAAGCCAACATTACCACTAATCTACGCAATGCGTGCAGGAACAGCGGAAGAAGCGGAATTGATTAAAGATGCATTAGTGAATGCCGACATCTCAAAACTCGCATCAATCTTAGAAGTCGTTGAACGCACAAAATCATTAGATTACACGCATAACGTTGCGGTAAAACAAGCAGAATTAGCCATCGAAGCCTTAAACCCGCTTCCTGAATCGCCATATAAAGAAGCGCTAAAAACATTAGCAAATTATGCGGTAATTCGTAAACACTAATGAATTATTAGATTGCCGGCATTTCTCGGTATTTACCGGAATCTCAGGTTAGTGGCAGATTGAAAAGGATAGTGAATTCACTATCCTTTTTCATTGCTGGGAATAAACTTGCCGGCAAGTTTTCTGTAAGAGGGATTTCTTTCTCAAAAGGAGGCTGATTTATCGCTGGGGCGAATATTTGCAGTTTTTTGTCAATCTTGTGCCAGCAGGATTCGTGCTTTTTAGAGTTTTAAGTAAAACGAAATGACCAACTGCGGGCGAGTGATTGATAGAAGTATGCACGCATTCCCTCCCGCCGTGGTTCTGCTGCAAATGGTATAAAACGACAAAATGACAAAACGATTAACAGCCATTAATCTAAAATCCCTTTCAAAATGCTATTTAAAACTTTATTGACAAAAGTAGTATCAAAAACCACAGATACAAACGATAATTAATAGATCGAATAATGATGCTTTGAAAAGAGGAATCTCATGGGAAAATCTCGGCGTAGAACGGAAAAGTGGTTTAATCGTCTTCTGTGGTTAATTGCGATCTTATTTGCTTCCTTTTTAATTGGCTTAGGTGGCAAAATTATTCAGGATTTGCCGTTGATGAGCGAGCCGTTAGTGATGCGGGATTTCTATCCTGAACCGGCATATGAGAATACCGATAAGACGCTTAATAAGCTCATTCAAGAGCAAGAAATCTTGCGTCAAGAAGCCTCGATTTTGAGTGAACAAGTTGCGCTTGAGAGATTGAATTATCAAAATCGCAAAGATGTCTTTGAGAACTGGCTTAAAACTCGTACCGCAACCTTAGATCCTGAAAGAGATTCTGAGCTTATTACTCGTACCGAACAATTAGAACTTCTGAAAAATAGCGTTTCTGTGGTGGAAGCGAAATATTCAGAATTGCAGATTTCCTTACAACAATATAATCATCAAATTTCAGAAGTTCGTTCGCAAATCTACAATTTAGAAACAGAAGCATCAAATGATTATTACAAGGCTTATGAGAAATCTCAGCTCTATGAATTTCTCATTCGACTAGCCATTACTTTGCCGTTATTGCTGTTTGCAACGTGGTTATTTGTGAAACGCCGGAAAGGGAAATATTGGCCTTTCAGTTGGGGTTTTATCTTCTTTGCGATGTTCGCTTTCTTCTTTGAATTAGTGCCGTATCTTCCCAGTTACGGCGGTTATGTTCGGTTTGGTGTGGGAATTATCGTGACCGGCGCCGGCGGATATTATGCGATTCGAGGATTTAATCGCTATCGGGAAAGACAAAAAGCGGAAGAATCCGTCAGCGATAATGAACGCCGAAAGATGCTCAATTACAGTTTTGTTTTACAGCGCATTGATAAATCGCTCTGTCCATCTTGCGAAAGAGGCATTAACTATCGAAATCCGGCAATTGATTACTGCCCACATTGCGGTATTAATCTTTTCCAACGCTGTTCGCATTGTCATGTTCGTAAAAATGCGTTTCTCAATTTTTGTGCTTCATGTGGCAAGAAAGATGCCAATAGCGTTGTTGATGAATAGGTATGAATGAAATATCAAACAAATCAAAACAAGCCAAATCAAAAACAGATAAGAAGTCATTAGATAAATTAAATAGTAAAAATAGAACGATATAAATTAAAGGGAGTTATTAAATGAGTGATGTTGGCTTTAAGCTAAAAGGCACAAGGCATAAGGAATATGCAGTTCTGCTGGCGATTGCGGTCATTAGTTTTGACCTGTTTTTTGGTGGTACAAAATCGACGCCGTTTTTGATTGTGATTAACCTCATTTCGCTTGTGGCAATTCTCTATAGCGCATTTAGTGTGGTAAGACATGCGGATATTTTCGCTCATAGATTGGGAGAGCCTTACGGCTCGCTGATTTTGAGTTTGTCGGTAGTCATTTTAGAAGTAAGCTTAATTACGGCGGTAATGTCCTCAAGCACCGATCTTGCGCCGGGAGAAGTGGATCCTTACGCAACGTTAATGCGAGATACGCTCTATTCATTAATTATGCTTGTGATCAGTGGATTTGTCGGCGTTGCGCTTCTGCTTGGCGGACGTAAATTTAAAACGCAACACGTGAATCTTGCCGGCGTTACGCAATATACGACGGCGATTATTCCACTCGTTTTGGTGGTTTTGATCGTGCCGAGCTTTATGACCGGCGGAACGTATAGTAGCGGACAGCTGATTTTTGTGGCGATGTTATCGGCATCTCTTTATGCCGTTTTCCTTGTGATTCAGACAAGAACGCATCAAAGCCTGTTCATTTATGAGCATGAAGACCGAGATCAGCACGATCAAGGCGTGCCTTCTAAGCATTCTAATTTATGGCATGGAATTTGGCTTGTGATTCATTTAGTGTCGGTTGTGGCGATTACAAAAGTGGATTCAATGCCGTTAGAATCGCTCTTAACCAACCTCAATGCGCCAAAAGCATTAACGGGATTAATCGTCGCAATCCTCATCTTTGCACCAGAAGGATTGGGCGCAATGCGCGCAGTTTTACGTAATGATTTGCAACGAGCAGTGAATATGTTTTTCGGCTCGGTATTAGCGACGATTTCTCTCACGGTTCCGGCAGTTGTAATGATCTCGCTGATGACAGGACACGAAATCATTCTAGGTTTACCGATCACAGATGTGGTACTTCTCGCTGGACTATTCGTTCTCTGCCAAGCAACCTTTGATAGCGGAAGAACCAACAAAGTCGATGGCGTTGCACATTTAGTGATTTTCGGCGCGTATTTGATGTTGTTGCTGGGAAGTTAAGGTGATAGTCATTTCTGTTTAATCATCTTAAAAGGATCAATACCGCTGGCACGAGATTTTGAAAAGCATGCAAGCATTCGAACCAACTATGCATCAGCTGATATTGCCATAATGAAAGATTTTTAAATCGATTCCACTATAAAAAAGGGACTTCAGTAATGTCATTGAAGTCCTTTTTTATGTCTGTTGATAATGTTCTTTAAAAGTTCTCTAAAACCCAAATCCACCCATAATGAGTGGAATGGTAATAATGGATAACAGCGTGCTCCAAGTAATCATCGAAGCCATTGCATCGGAATCTCCGCCCATTTGTCTTGAGAGAATATAGGCATTGCCGGCAGATGGCATGGTTGCAAAGAGAAGGGCAACGCCGGCGGGAATGCCGGAGATATTAAAGCAGTAGAGAAATAGAATGGTTAAGAATGGCAAAATGAGAAGCTTCAGAACGATGGCTAAGCAGACACCGCTGAGTTTCTTCATATCCATCATAATGATTAATCCCGCACCAACTGCCATTAAACTCAACGGTGTTGCGGAGCTTCCGAGATAAAACATCCACTGTTTTATAGGACCTGAAAATGAGATCTGAAAAAAGTTAGCGATTAATCCTAATAGCGCGCCGACAATCAACGGGTTTTTAAATAACGCAATAATAATGCCGATGAAGCTCTTTTTGCCACTCGGGTTATTGCCGTAAATATTCAAAACCATAATGCAGAGAATATTGATGATGATAATCATATATGCCATGAAAACACCGGCAATCACAATGCCGGCACTACCAAATAACGATTGGGAAAGTGCTAAAAATACATAAGAGTTATAGCGAGTTCCACCTTGAAAGATGGAAGTGAACAGCGTGTTTTCGATAGTAAAAAATCGCTTAATCACAAAAGCGAGTCCACTCACAGCTAATGTCGCGAGAAAGGTCGCCATCAGCGCACCGAATAATCCCGGCTGATCAAAATTTGCTTTTGAAATCTCTAAAATCAGTAATATCGGAAAAAAGAGATAATAGACTAATCCTTCAATCCCTTTCCAAAGCTCATGGCTTGGAAGTAGACGTTTCGCAATAAAGCCCGTCATCACAAGCCCAAAGATGGGAATTACAGAAAGAAGTGTTTCAAACATAGCAAAATACCTGCAAAGAAAATATCTACAAAGAGAATCTATCAACGTATGAGTGAATATAGCGTATAAAATGGGTTATTACTCTAATTGCTATAAGGAAAGCTGAATTGTGATTGAAAGAAGCATCTCCTTAAAGTTTCCTTAAAGTATAAAATTTTGATTTATTTATAAAAAACCTCATTTTTGATCGGAATGAGGTTTTGATGAAAATAGGGATTAAAGCTTTAGCTGAGATTCTCTACAGCGTTATCTGCCACTTTTTATTTTGAGCCACATACGTGTAATCGCTTTTTGTGCCGGCATTGAATAAGGGCGTTTAATGTGAGTATTCTCTAAAGATTCTTCAGATGGAAAGAGAATCGGATTATCTCTTAATTCTGAGTTTAGGAATTCAAAAGAAGCTTCATTGGCTGTAGGGAACATGATCTTATTCGAAGCTCTTGCACTATTTTGAGCATCCAGCATGAAATTGATAAATTCATAGGCTTCATCTACGTTTTGCGCATTTTTTAAAATGACCATTTCATCAAACCAAACGATAGAACCTTCTTTTGGAATGGCATATTGAATATCATTATCACGACCGGCTTCAATAGCGCTATTTTTCGCAATAAAGAAATCTCCAGACCAACCTAATGCAAGGCAAATATCGCCATTTGCAACAGCGCTGATATATTCTGAAGAATGGAATTTCTTAATATACGGGCGAATTTCTGCCATCATTTTTTCAACATTCGCCAAATCCTCTTTTGAGGTAGATTCTGGATCTTGTCCTAAATACATGTTGAGGATCGGTACTGTTTCTGCGGGGCTATCGAGCATATAAATCCCACATTCAGCAATCTGTTTTGCATATTGAGGATCAAGCATTATGGCTAATGAATCCATTGGCGCATCGGGTGCGATTTCAGCAATTTTCTTTGCATCAAAGCCAATACCGGTCGTTCCCCAGAAATAAGGAATCGCATAATCATTAATTCCTTCAAAGGTATTGAGCATCTCTAAAGCTTTCGGCCAAAGATTTTTGTAGTTGGGGATTTTATTCAGATCAAGCTTTAGAAGTTGATCCGCTTCCATCAAATAGGTTACGGCAAAATCAGAAGGTACCACGATGTCATAACCAGAATTGCCGGTAAGCGTTTTCGCTAATAATGTCTGATTGCTATCAAATGCATCACTGATTACACGAATGCCGGTTTGTTCGGTAAATTCAGCAATGAGCTCTTTATCAATATAAGAAACCCAATTATAAATTTTAAGTTCTCGCTGTTTTTCTTGCGCTATAGAAATGGATGTAGAGAGTTGGAAAATGGCGGAAAACGCAATAAATGCACTAAAAAGACGAATGAAACCCATTATGAAAAACCTCCTAAAGTATGTGAAAGAGGGAATAAAATCCTTATTTTTATAAATCGTATCTTAAATCACATCAGATAAAGAAATTTATAAAAATAGAATAGGAAAAATGATCACATTTCTAAATACTTGTTTAAGATTTGAAATTCATTGTCACTTTAATGGATAAGAAAAGGAGCATTAAAGGATTGTAATACAGTATTTTAACTTATTGAAAGGAAAGGAGTTCAATGGAGTTTAGTGACATTCATTGAAGCCTGATGAATTTGTAAACTTATAAGTTTGTAATTTACTTATATAAATAATATAAGTAAGAAAATATGAGTTGGGAAATCTTAAACGGTGATCTCTGTTTTTTTTAAATCTTTTAAATAATTTTTCATAAATATTTTAAAAATCTATTCGTGTTTTTAACATAAAAAAGAGAGATAAGGAAATTTTACGGCATTTTAGGATATTTCGAGCGCTGGAATCATTATGAAATCGTAAGGATATTGATCGCCCTCAAAAGGAACTTGCCGAGAAAAATTATATCTCTTATACTCTGAGCTTATTGTTATTCCCCTAGAGGTGCTGTTGAAAACAGCTGAGATTGAAGTGTAACTTCGGGACTCTTATGACCTGATCTAGTTAATACTAGCGGAGGAAAGTGGCGAATCGTTACGATACAAATTTGACACTTGTGCTGTGCGTCTCACTTTCTCTGCAATGGAGAATATATGACTATTTTACACGCAGTGACTCGTGATCTTCCCGATATCCCTGATGATAACTTCGTTCTGATGATCGAAGCGATATTGCCGTATGTGGATTTTGTTCAGCTTCGGGAAAAATCTCGTTCGAGCCGAGCGCTGGGATTATTGATTGAGCGCATTGCCGAAAAAGGGCTTTCGCTTGAGAAGTTTATTATCAATGATCGAGCTGATATCGCCCATGCTTACGGCATTCCAAGAACTCATTTAACTGAAAAAAGCTTAAACCTTTCTAGGTTGCAAGATGCGTTTCCGGCAATGAAGTTCGGTCGATCGTTTCATTCTTTGCGAGCCATTGAAAGAGAATTACCAAAATATGATTATGGCTATTTAGGGCATATTTTCCGAACCAGTGAGAAGAGCTATCCTGCGCTCGGCATAGATGTTTTAAAAGAAGCCGGCGAAATTGCCACCCAAAATGGTGGAAAGCTCATTGCTATCGGCGGAATCAATAGCGAAAGCATTGCGGAAGTTCTCCCTTTTGTTGCCGGCACAGCGATAATGTCGGCACTGTTTCCTGTCACAAATCATCAGTTCGATATTGAACTTGGTCGTTCTCGTGCGAAGTTATTGCGAGAAAAAATGGATGAGTATTGTGGGAAGAATTCTCGGTAGAAAAATGGAAATAGATTGGGATTGAGATTGGAATACTAAAAAGGCTGATTAATGGCGGGAGAGAATGCTTGCATGCTTTTAGTAATCAAGCGCCCGCAATGAAAGATCAGTTTTTTAATCGTAGATTTTTAGCGTATTTTTTGGAAAATCTTGAAGAATCGAAGCATTTAAAGATTGAAAAATAGTTCAAAAATTCAGATCGAAAAAAACAGACATTCCATTATTTAAAGGAGTTGAATAATGATGAATATTATTGTGAATGGCGAGCCGTTAGAGCTAGCAATATCAATTGATACCGTAGGAAAATTGATAGCGCATTTGGAGCTTACCAAACGCCGATTTTTTATCGTAGAGAAAAATCGTGAAGTCGTAAAAAAGGAAGATTATGCGACAACCATTATTGGTTCGGGTGATCAGTTTGAAATCGTACATTTTGTAGGTGGTGGTTAATATGACGTTAAAAATAGGAAATTTTGAATTTAATTCACGTCTGTTTTTGGGAACAGGGAAGTATCGTAATTTTGAAGAGCAGAAAGGTGCCGTAGAAGCGAGTGAAACGGAAGTGCTCACATTTGCGGTGCGCCGTATGAATATCTTTGATGAAAATCAGCCGGATTTATTGGAAGCGTTAGACCTTTCAAAATATAAATTATTGCCGAATACTGCTGGTGCAAATACCGCAGAAGAAGCGGTAAGAACGGCGAAGCTTGCACATGCTTCAGGGCTTTGCGACATGATCAAAGTAGAAATTATTGGTTGCCCGAAAACATTGTTACCAGATCCTGTGGAAACGCTTCGTGCCACAGAAATGCTCTTAGCGGAAGGCATGACGGTGTTAGTTTATACTTCCGATGATGTGGTGCTTGCTCGCCGATTGCAGGAGCTTGGTTGCCACGCAATTATGCCGGGCGCTTCGCCGATTGGAAGCGGGCTTGGGATTATTAATCCCATCAATCTTCGCCATATTATTGAGCAAGCAACCGTGCCGGTGATCGTTGATGCCGGACTTGGAAGTCCGAAGGATGCGGCATTTGCAATGGAACTTGGCGCCGATGGCGTATTGATGAATAGTGCGGTTGCGTATAGTGAAGATCCGATCAAAATGAGTTTAGCGATGAATCTTGCCACAAAGGCAGGGCGCTTATCGTATGAAGCTAAACGCATGCCGATTAAAACTACGGCAACAGCAAGTAGTCCATTAACAGGATTAATCACAAGCTGATTATTGGATGAATAGAACGATATTGACCTTCAAAAAACTCGGCGTTATCTATTAATGCTGAGTTTTGAGGAATGATGTCAGAGATGACGTAATAAGAGCTGATGCGTGGCTGGATCGAAAGCTTGCATTCTTCTGAATATCCCGCGCCAGCGAGAATCGTCCTTTTGAGATTTTTAAACCGAAATGATGGTATCTATTCAGAAGCACATTTTTGCGAAATAGTTTCATGTTGAGAAGCGAGATTCTCTTCATGCGGGCGCTTGATTGATAAAATCTTGCAAGCATTCGAGCCAGCGATAATTCAACTTCTGTTTATCAATGAGTTTTCTTAAATTGATTTTATGATATTAGAGCTGATGTGTGGCGGGAGGGAAAGTTTGCATGTTTTTCACAAGAGCGTGCCCGCAGAACATCGCTTCATCATTGTTAGCTTTAAAATTGTATTCCTTATTCCACCATATTAAATAAAAACTCTTTAAATAAGGATTTTTCATGGAAACTTATCATGGATATATTTAACGATCGTTATAGCCGGTTAGCGAGATTTCATAAGATCGGTAATGCCGGCGTTCAAGCATTTCAGAATGCGAAAGTCGTAATTTTAGGTTGTGGTGCTTTGGGTTCGCAACATGCGGAAACATTAGCAAGAGCCGGATTTGGAACGCTGACATTGATTGATCGGGATTTTGTGGAAGCTTCAAACTTACAACGGCAAACGCTCTTTACTGAACAAGATGCAAAATGTTCTCTGCCAAAAGTGATTGCGCTGAAAAATCATTTAGAAGCCATTAATTCCGGCATTGAGATTCATACACATATTGCCGATGTTTCATCGGATAATATTGAGAGCTTGATTCAGGGGCATGATCTATTACTTGATGGCACGGATAATTTAACGCTTCGAATGTTGATCAATGATGCGTGTTATAAGCTAAAAATGCCGTGGATTTTCGGAACGGCGCTTGAAAGTTACGGCATGAGTTATAACTTTAATTTCCCAAATAAAGAAGGCAAACCCGCGAAGCCTTGTCTGCGCTGTGTTTTAGGATCATTGCCGTTAGAAAGACAAGATAGTTGCAGTTCTGTGGGCGTGATTCAGCCTATTTTGCAAATCATCTCCGGCATTCAAACGAGTGAAGCGATGAAGTTTTTCGCCGAATCTTCTTTAACGAAAATACCGGCAATGAGAGAATCATTAGTCACGCTCGATCTGTGGGATTTTCATCTGCAAAATGTTCAGCTAGAAAAACTCAAAGACCCTGATTGCCCAACATGCGGAAAGCACCCGACATTCCCTGATCTTCATGTGAAAACTCGAGAAGCACAACGGCTTTGCGGGAATGGTTCTGTGATGATTCGAGAAGTGGAGCCATTAGATCTTCTGCAAATTAAGGAAAAGCTCGAAAATGCCGGTATTCGTTATCAATATAATGATTACTTTCTTAATATCCATTTGGAGAACAATCGTGTGATTCTGTTTCATGATGGCAGAGGGATTGTCTATGATGTGGCAGATATTGAATCTGCGGTAAAGATTTATGAATCATTGGTGTGATGGATGATTCATAAACATTAATCGAAAAATGATGAGAGTTTTAGGATAGAAAAATTTTGAATAAGAAAATCCCCAAAAGAACTGCTTTTGGGGATCTTTTTTAGATTTTAATCAATCTACACTTTAAGAAAAGTGCTAGGAGTTTCATCATTTTGATGAAAACTTTTTTGAAAATAACTGTAAAACTAACAAAGTGTAAAGCACTTATTAAAATTAAACATATTGTAATTAAACCTAGTAACAAAAATTTATAAAGGTGCATCGTAAAATGGGTACTACCTTTTGTTACAACATCAATAAAACGACAATGGAGAGTTTCACTAGAAAAAATGAAACTTACAACTAACATCTAAAACTCATGCCATTTAACGATTACAACACTTCATAAGACGGTTTCTAATAAAAATAAAAGATCCTCCTTGTTATGAAGTAGAAAATTACTTTGTATAAACTAACAATCGACCTCGATAAGCTTCGTGATTCACAGGTTCTGTTAATTGAACATGCTTTTCGAGGGTGAAGCCATATTGCTCCATCGCTCTTGTAAAATGGTTGTGATAACCTCGGCGAGGATCAATAATCCAAACTGTACAATCTTGATCTGAAAATTTATCAATGAGTTCCGCAACTTCAAGTGCGGCGTTAGGTTCGTAGAGTACATCGCTTGCAATAATGTGTTGAAAGGTGCCAGTTAAAAGTGGCGCGTTTGTATCATCAAGTGAAGGGATGGGAACATCGCCCCATTGCGAATGTTTAAACCGTATTGTTGGTAAATTATTAATCAGAGTATTCTTCGCTAGAAATTTTCCGGCAAGCGGATGTCGATCGCTAGCGGTAATGTCATACCCCATGGATTTTGCTGTTAGGCTTGCAATTCCAAGTCCACAGCCAATTTCAAGAATTTTATGTTCTTTAGGAATCGGATACTTCAATAATTTAAGCGCTAGTTGAATGCTAGAAGGCCAAAGCATTCCGAATATCGGCCATGCAGCGCTACAAATGCCGAGTCGTTCTGCTTTTTGGGTTGGATCGTAAAACTGCTGTTGGTTTAAAAGAGATTTAATCGTGAAAACAAGACCAGCATGAATTTCTACAGATTGCCGCTTGGTTTCATATAGGGAATTATTCATGTAGTAATTAGTGTGAACAAAAACTCCTAAGTTGCCAATGGTTTATTTAATATCTCAAAGTATTGTCTAGAAATCTACTTTTAATTTTTAATTTACGGTTAAATATTTTTATTATTAATGATTTGTCATAAATATTTAGTATGTTAGTTGTTTTTACATATGTTTATTGGTTTTGAGGGTTTATTTTATCTCATTGATTAAAAAGGGGTAATTGCTGATCTGTGGTTGTTTTGGGAATTAGGGAAGAAGCAGGTGTGATATTTTCGCGCAATTAATTTAGAAATTTTAAGATAGAAATTATGATGAATTATTTTTAAATTAACCAAATTTAATAAGTTTTTATGACAAAAATTCATCTTGATAAGGATAAGTTTAAGGATCTCTTAAGATTGTAAATCTACTATTAACATCAATAATATTATAATTGTTATTATTTCAAATATTAATAAGAGTTGTATGTATTGATAGGTTACTGATTGGAATGGCATAAACCTGCAATAGAGCAAGGTTTTATCATGATTGTATGTATTGATGAATCATAAAGCTTTTCATAACAAACAATAAAAAGAGTCAAAATTATGAGTAGAGAGAAAAAAATTATCTGGGGCGTTCTACTGTTTTCCATTTTGTTATGGGCAATGGATTCGGTATTTGCATATTCAGCGAGCGATTGGAGTATTTGGTTATGGCGGAAAGAATTGATTAATCTTACCGGCGTAATCATCTTAATATCGATGAGCTTGATTATGCTCTTAGCCATTCGCTCGAAATTTTTGGAAAAGATTTTCCATGGGCTCGATAAAACTTATTATGTACATAAATGGTTGGGGATTATCGCCATACTTGCGGTTGTGCTGCATTATGGAATTAAGCTGAGTAAGGGAATGTTACAAACCTTCTTCGAAAAAGGGCCAAAAGTTCCGAGTAGTAAACTGATGATGCTGGAAGATTATCGAGATTTTGCGAAGGATTTGGGGGAAATTTACTTTTATCTCTTTGTCGCAATGCTTGTAATTACATTGATTCACCGCATTCCTTATCGAATTTGGCGCGTGATTCATAAAGTAATGCCGATTCTATTTCTAGGCGCAATCTTTCACGGCATTGTGTTAGCGCCGGCGAGATATTGGCAAGAACCTGTCGGAATCGTCTTTATGATCTTGATTGCGTTCGGTTGTTATGCTTCGATTGTTTCTCTGTTTGGATTGATTGGGAAAAAGAGACAATTCACGGCAACGATTACAAAAATGAAACAAGAGGAAGATATTTCTGTCGTCACTTGTCAACTGAATCAGGATTGGAAGCATCAAGCAGGGCAATATGCTTTTGTGCAGCATGAAGGTTCGAAAGAGAAGCATCCTTTTACTATTGCATCAGTTGTGAATCAAAACCAAGAGATTCGATTTGCCATTAAAGCGTTAGGGCATTACACGAGGAAAATCCCGAAAGAATGGAAAGCCGGCGATCACATCACTATTGAAGGACCTTACGGAGAATTCCTATTTGAAAACTCGCCACTTGCTTCCACTCACAAACAGATTTGGATTGCCGGAGGCGTGGGAATTACACCATTTGTAGCTTGGCTAGAATCTTTAGAAGGACAGCAATTATCCCAGAATATTACGCTCTACTATTGTGTAAATTATTTAGAAGAATGTTTAGTGCCGGAATATCTCGAAAAGCTCGCAAAATCGAGTGGCATTACGCTAAAAATTCATTGTAGCGATCAGAAAGGGTTTTTAAATCCTGAAAGCTTAACGCTTGATAAAGATACTTCCATTTGGTTCTGCGGACCTTCGGCATTTGCCCAAAAGATCGAGAAAACCATGCGCCGGAAAGGTTTATCGGTGCCGAAGCAGTTTCATCGAGAGTATTTTAATATGCGTTAGAAATGTGTTAGAAATGCGTTAAAAATTTCCTCGAAAATAGCCATTAGAAGAAAGCCGTAAAACAATAGGATGGCAGATTCAAATACGAAGCGCAACAAGTACGTTTTTGACCAAATACTCATAAGGTGTTAAATATCCTAACACCTTTCGAGGTCTATTATTTAGTAGATCTTCCACATATTGAACTGCTTGCGGATCAAGGTTATCTAAACGTTGATTTT
>NZ_JBTXLY010000010.1:0-127829 GCF_054871845.1 Ignatzschineria sp. LJL83 | reverse complement strand
CCTTTCTTCAAGGGTAAGATGTGAATAATGCGACATAATTCAACTCCGGGAAGGGATGGATAATGGAACATTGTCACATCTTACTTCCGTTTCAGATAGTTAAAAAGTGTCGCACTTCATACTTGGACCTAAGAAATTAAAAATTGGTTTATATCTTTAAAAAATCTTTCAGATGATTCCAGTTTAGAGTTTATTGAACCAGAATTGCGGTTTTTTTATAGTTATTTTGAGCAAAAATTATATATATATTTGAGTTATTCATTTTTTCCACAAAAAATACAGAATTATACTAATAAAGACTACGTATCTGTGAGCTTTAATGTTGAAAATAAAAGGCTTTTAGATAGAAATATAAATCTGTTAGAACAATCTGTTTTAAAGTATCCGGTAAGATAAAAACTTGAAAATTTAGATATTTTCCTGATCGTTTACTAGAAGAAACATTAGAAACATTAGAAACATTAGAAACATTAGAAACATTAGAAACATTAGAAACATTAGAAACACAAGAAACTCGCTTTATCTGGATGGGAATGCAGATGATTGAGGAATGACAAGCACAATCACAAGGCGTTTCGCCGGCATTGGCTTCGGAACTCATCGCTAAAAATATCCATCCTGATCAATATATTCCAAAACCGAAAGAATCGCTCTATCGCTATATCTATCGCCCTGATGGTAGTTATGAACCATTAGCACAAATTCGGAAACTCACGGCGGAAGAGCGAGAAGCGGCGCAAAAAAACAATCCTCATTACCGGCAAATCCCCGATGATCGCTTGCCGGCAATAGAGGAATCTTCGGGCGAAAAATCTCATAAAACCGATGAAATCCGCTATTACCAAAACCATCTCAACGGCGCACCGGAAGAACTAGTGGATTCCGCCGGCAATATTCTCTGGGCAGAAAACCCCACGGCGTGGGGACAAGATCAGTATGATGTGGATAGCATTCGCAAAAACACGCATCAACCAATTCGCTTCCAAGGACAATATCGAGATGTAGAAACGGGTTTACATTACAACACATTCCGCTACTATAATCCTCACTGCGGAAGATTCATCAACCAAGACCCCATCGGCTTAAACGGCGGATTAAACCTCTACCAATATGCACCAAATCCGATAAGTTGGATTGATCCTTGGGGGTTATGCAAAGAGCCTAACAAAAAAACAAGTTATGAAGCAGAAAGTAGACGGGATGCATTGCGACAGGCGAAAAGAGATGCTGAAATCCCTAATAACCAACAGCCTAAAAGAATTTATAAATCTGATTTAGAAGATGGGTATGGTAATAAAGTTTTTAATGAAAATCATGAAAAAATAACAACTCGGAACTATGAATTTGTTGATAAAAAGGGGCAAACAATAACTATACAAGAACATAGTTTAGGTCATAATAAATCCACTATAGGTCATGGTAAAGAACCACATTTTAATGTAAGAGATAGTAATTTAAGAACAGGACACGTGAAAGGTACACACGGACATTATAATTTTTAGAGGAAGCATTTAGATGATTGATTTTTTTAATTATGTTGGGAATAATTTTTTTTTAAAAAAAATATATCCAGATGGAATAAAAAATGTAGGGTTACAAAAAATTGTTTCTCAAGTAGAGCATCCCGTATGGTTTTATTTAAATGTTTATGATCAACCTGTCATAGAAATTAAAAAATATGGGGCTTGGGGGAAGGATTACAATGGTTTAATATTGGAATTCACTATTCAATCTTTAAAAAAAACCGTATTTAATAATTTGTATAGAAATAACGGGGATAGTTGTTTTTTTGAATTTAATATTACAAATGATTTATTAAACCTGAATTTATTTGGTCAAGATAAAGAGCACTCATGGAATGCTGAAATTATCAGTGATGATGGTTTTATATTTCAAAGTGCATCTCCATTTTTAATAAATAAAAACTCTTTCTAGAAAATGGGGATATTTTGAGTATTTACGGATTAAACGGCATTTGAATATAGTGGCAATGGGCAATTAACTACCGAATATGATGCGCTTGGGCGAATTCAATCTCATCTGTATGACGATATTGCGCCCAATCATCCGCTCAATGCCGGTAATGGCGCACGAAAAAGCACTCTGCAACGGCAGTTTAGTTACAATGCACTCGATGAATTAACGGAGCTAACTGATTCTCTCAAGGGTAATCGCCGGTATCGTTATGATGCCGAAGGGCGTTTACAAAGCTGCTTGAGCGGTGCTTTTCCCGATGTGAAAGGTGGCGGTTCTTGGGAAGGTTTTAGCTATGATCATGCCGATAATATCCTCAATCATTACGCAACTAGTTTCTCGGTGCACGAAGAAACTGTTAAAACTAACCGAATCAAAGATTATAATGCCGAACTCTATACTTACGATGAATGGGGGAATTATCTCTCGGTCTATAACGGGCAAAAACGCCGAGGATTTCGCTTCAATGCCGAACATGTATTAATCGGATCGAGCGGAGAATATCGTGGAAAACACTACTCTGCGGAATATGAATATGATGCGCTTGGTCGCCGGATTGGGAAGAAGGTCAGCTATTTTGCAGATCGTCTACAAGAAGAAACGTTAGAAACGCAGGAAACCCGCTTTATCTGGATGGGAATGCAGATGATTGAGGAGCGACAAGCGCAATCGCAAGGCGTTTCGCCGGCATTGGCTTCAGAACTGATCGCGAAAAATATCCATCCTGATCAATACATTCCAAAACCGAAAGAATCGCTTTACCGTTATATCTATCGACCTGATGGTAGTTATGAGCCATTAGCGCAAATCCGGAAACTCACGACAGAAGAGCGAGAAGCGGCGCAACAAAATAATCCTTATTACCGGCAAATACCCGATTATCGCTTGCCGGCAATAGAGGAATCTTCGGATGAGAAATCACTCAAAACCGATGAAATCCGCTATTACCAAAATCATCTCAACGGAGCACCGGAAGAACTAGTGGATTCCGCCGGCAATATCCTCTGGGCAGAAAACCCCACAGCATGGGGACAAGATCCCAAATTCGCAAGAGCGAAATTTGATCGGCTTTAGCCGACCCGAAGGGCGAACCACATGGATGTGGTGAGTAGTATGATGTGGATAGCATTCGCAAAAACACGCATCAACCAATTCGCTTTCAAGGGCAATATCGAGATACAGAAACCGGTTTACATTACAACACATTCCGCTACTATAATCCTCACTGCGGAAGATTCATCCACCAAGACCCCATCGGCCTAAACGGCGGATTAAACCTCTACCAATATGCGCCCAATCCGATAAGTTGGATTGATCCTTGGGGGTGGGAAATTGTTTCGAATAGACCATTACCTAGAGATAAGCATGGTAACCCTGTTCCTGATGTTGACGCTCCTCATACACAATTAGGATCTAAAAGTTCACGAAGAAATGGGAACTATCAGCAAGCTAGAGAATGGGGATATGATGCAAATGGAAAATTAGAAGTAAAAAAAGATATAGATTTTACAGACCATGGTAGACCAGAACAACACACTAATCCGCATCAGCATTCTTATGAGAATAATGAAACAGGGGGGTCTAAAAAACGAGGTAGTGCTCAACCTTTGAAAGATTGTTAGAATTTAATAGGATAAAACAGATGAAAGAGCTTTTAGGAGAATGGAACTTAAGTACTGATTTTTATTCAGTTCTTAAAAAGAATATTCCAAGTAACCAGTGGGACTGGTATCTATATGAATTGGTAGGGACGGTCAATAGCTTACCTTCAGGGGTAAATAGCATCATAGAATTTGAAGAAAATATAAGAGCTTCAGATTATGGTTTGAAATTTTCTTGGAATGATATATTAAGTTTGGCCCTACGATACACCGATGTTCAATGTTGTATATTAAATGCTTCATCTATTCCAATAAGATATAAGGATATTAAAAAAAATAAAGGATTATACAGTTATATTTATTTTGAAATATTCGATAGTACTAGTTGGAAGCTAGTCGATTTTAGGTAGTCTCATTTTGAAGAAATTATAATACCGAATATGAATATGATGCGCTCGGTCGCCGGATTGGGAAGAAAGTTAGCTACTTTGCCGATCGTTTACAAGAAGAAACATTAGAAACGCAAGAAACTCGCTTTATCTGGATGGGAATGCAGATGATTGAGGAACGACAAGCACAATCGCAAGGCGTTTCGCCGGCATTGGCTTCGGAACTCATTACGCAAAACATTCATCCTGATCAATACATTCCAAAACCGAAAGAATCGCTCTATCGCTATATTTATCGCCCCGATGGCAGTTATGAGCCATTAGCACAGATTCGGAAACTCACGGCAGAAGATCGAGAAGCGGCGCAACAAAACAATCCTCATTACCGGCAAATCCCTGATTATCGCTTGCCGGAAATTTTCAAAAAAGAATCCATTTTCGCACAGTTTAATTCTCTATTTAGCGATATAATATCCGGACGTTGTGAATTTAGGATAGAAAGAAACGCATATGAAAATTGATTTAGAAAGTTTGGGTTTAGCGCATTTAATGGAATTACAGGAAAATCCTGCTGGCGATTCGGCATCAGAAGGGAAGCTTCCGGCAAAACCGCAATTTTCTAATATGATCTATTTGGATTATGCGGCGACAACGCCGGTGGATCCTGCCGTGATTGAAGCGATGGTAAGTAGTATGGAAACGGATTGGGCGAATGTGAGCAGTCCACATGAGCTTGGGATTATTACGAAGCAAGCCGTGGATGCGAATTTAGAATCTATTGCGAAGCATTTTAATATTGCATCAGATGAAATCATGATTACAAGCGGTTCAACGGAATCGATTAATCATGTGCTAAAAGGCGTTTGTCATGCGCAGAAAAAGAAAACGATTATCACTTCGACCATTGAACATAAAGCGACTATTAATACCGTTCAAGCATTGATGAAAGAGGGGTATCGCGGTGTTTTTTTAGCGCCGAATGCAGATGGATTGATTACTGCTGAACAACTGGAATTGGCGATTACCGAAGATACAGCGATCATTTCTCTTATTTGGGTTAATAATGAAACGGGCGATAAATTGCCGGTAGAAGCAATTGCAAAAATTGCTCGAAAGCATAAAGTTCCTTTTCATGTAGATGCAACGCAGGCAGCACCGCATTTTCAATTTGATGCGTCACAATTCGACTTGGTGAGTTTATCGGCGCATAAATGTTATGGGCCAAAAGGATTGGGTTTACTGTATCGTCGGAATTTTCCAAAATTGCCGATGACATCTTTGATTGATGGCAGTGGCGGACAACTTTCGCTTCGTGCAGGAACGATTCCGAATGAGGGAATTGCCGGCTTTGCGAAAGCGCTGGAGATTATTCGTGAAACTTGGGTGGAAGAACGTCATCGTTTAGCGCGATTAGAGAGCTTTTTATTGAAGCGATTATTACCTTTTGGTGTAAAAGTGAATAGTGGCAAGCTTGAAGGCGAGCGTGAACCGGGCGTTTTAAATCTCTATATCCCTAAAGTGCATGCCGATACATTAATGGCTTTAACGCCAAAGCTTGCGATTGCCAAAGGTTCTGCCTGTAATAGCGATAGCTCATTGCCATCTTATGTATTAATGGAAATGGGTTATGATACGGCTCGGGCACTATGTTCGGTAAGAATGAGTGTCGGGCGTTACACTACGGAAGAAGAGATTTTCGCTGCCGGCGAAATGCTCGCTTCGGCAATTGAATTTGTTCAAAATATTGCTGATGGAAAGTCTGCGAATTGGTACGGCGAATATGATCTTTATAATTCCTATATCGCTTCTATTTTAGAACCTGATTTTGTTGAAAGTAGTGAGCTAACGATTGATTCAGTGCCATTATTAATCATAGAGAAAGAGCATTTTTCATTGTCCCTTTATGGCGAACTAGAAGCAGTTTCAGCGGATGATGGGAAAATGTATCGTTTTAAAAACCTTGCCGGAAAAGCATTTGGTGCGCCTTACTACTTATCACTCTTTAATGATCTGATGATTGCTTTGAGAGATGAATCGATTACGGAATCGGTATCGTTAGAAAAGTTGTTAGGTGCAAAAACGCCGGCAAATTATTTGCGAGACACGTTGTTTATTGAGAAATCATTGAAAGAGTTATTAGCGAAAGCGTAATTTCTCATGATTGAGAGTTCACAGATCTTTAAGCTGAATTGGAACGTGAAGAATGATGCTTGAAACACAGCTGATTTGTGGCGGGAGGGAATGCTTGCAAGCTTTTAAAGAACGTGCGCCCGCAGATTGAGAGCTGAAAGGCGTAGTATTAAAAATACAAAAAATGAATATAAAAAATCCCGCAATGAAGCGGGATTTTTATTGTGCGATTATTCGCTTGTATCTATTTTATGAAGATCTCATGATTCATTACAAAATAATGAAATAAGGATCAGATAAAATTAACGGCGATTTTTGTTTGCTGCGATACGTAAACGAAGTGCGTTCAATTTAATGAAGCCAGCTGCATCTTTTTGATCGTATGCGCCGCCGTCATCTTCAAATGTTGCGATATCTTCGTCAAAGAGTGAATCATCAGACTTACGACCAACGATGATCACGTTACCTTTGTAAAGTTTCACACGAACAACACCATTTACGAATTTTTGTGATTCGTCGATCATTGTTTGAAGCATTTCACGCTCAGGGCTCCACCAGTAACCGTTATAGATAAGGCTTGCGTATCTTGGCATCAACTCATCTTTAAGGTGTGCAACTTCACGGTCTAAAGTGATAGATTCGATTGCACGGTGAGCTTTAAGCATGATTGTACCAGCTGGTGTTTCGTAGCAACCACGTGCTTTCATACCAACATAACGGTTTTCAACGATATCAACACGGCCAATACCATTTTCGCCAGCAAGTTTGTTTAATTGTGCCATGACGTTTGCAGGAGAAGTTTCAACGCCGTCAATTGCAACGATGTCACCTTGACGATATGTTAATTCAACATATGTTGGTGTATCAGGAGCCTGTTCAGGTGAAACTGTCCAGCGCCACATATCTGCTTCTGGCTCATCCCATGGATTTTCTAATGATAAACCTTCATAAGAGATATGAAGAAGGTTTGCATCCATTGAATATGGAGATTTTTTACCACCACGATCAATTTCGATGTTGTGTTTTTCAGCGTAGTTGAGAAGTTTTTCACGAGACATTAAGTCCCATTCACGCCATGGAGCAATAACTTTAACGCCTGGTTTAAGTGCGTATGCGCCAAGCTCAAAACGTACTTGGTCATTACCTTTACCAGTTGCGCCGTGAGAAATTGCATCTGCGCCAGTTTCGTTCGCGATTTCTACTAAACGCTTAGCGATTAATGGACGAGCGATTGAAGTACCAAGAAGGTATTCACCTTCATAGATTGCATTTGCACGGAACATTGGGAAAATAAAGTCGCGCGCGAATTCTTCACGCAAATCATCAATATAGATCTCTTTTACACCGAGCGCTTCCGCTTTCTTGCGTGCTGGCTCAACTTCCTCACCTTGACCGATATCTGCTGTAAAAGTTACTACTTCACAGTTATATTCGTCTTGTAACCATTTGAGGATTACTGAAGTGTCTAATCCGCCTGAATATGCGAGAACCACTTTATTGATTTTTTCCATTACAGTCTCCTGTCGACTTTTGGGATAAAAAGATTATTTTCTAAGTTCAAAGAGATCTTCCACTTGGGGAATGCTCTCTTTATCGGTGATAAATAGGATGAGATGATCATTTTGCTCGATAAATGTTGAAGGCTCAATTTTCATGACTTTTCCTCGGCGAATAAGTCCGGCAACCACCACATTTTCTGGCCAGCGGATTCCTTCTAAGGATTTTCCAACGATTTTTGAGGTTTCAGCATTTCCGTGAGCAATGATCTCCATAGCTTCTGATTCGCCTGAACGCAGAGAGTATACCTGAACAATATCTCCTTTTCTAATGTAAGTGAGGAGTGTGCTCAAAGTAACTTGCTGTGGCGAGAATGCGAGATCAATATTTGACTCTTCTTCGATCATTTCTAAGTAGGAGGATCGATTTATGAGTGCCATTGAGAATTTGGCACCCAATCTTTTTGCAAGCATTGCCGACATGATATTGGTTTGATCATCGTTCGTTAATGCGCAAAAAACATCTGTATTTTCAATATTTTCTTCAAATAGAAGCGCTTCATCGGTGCAATCGCCGTGAAGAATAAGGCTTCTATTGAGTTTTGAGGCTAAGTTATTCGCGCGATCCGCATGTGCTTCAATTAACTTAATATGCGCAAATTTTTCCAGAGTTTCCGCTAAAGATGCACCAATGTTACCACCACCGGCAATGGTGATTCTTTTAGCAACACGTTGCTTCGCTTGGAATTGTTCGATCACTTCTCTTGCATCAGAACGAGCGCAGAGGAAATAGACTTCATCGTCTTCTTCTAAGATGGTGTTTTCATCTGGTAAGAATTCTGTACCTTCACGGTAGATCGCTACATAATTAATATTGAGGTGGCGCGTACGGCGTTTGATTTTTGCAAACCTACGACCATAAAGCTGTGAATCTTTCTCAACGCCCATTGATACAATCAGCGCTTCGCCTTTAGAGAAGCGAAGGACATCCAGTGCACCGGGAAGCTCGATAATATTTTTAATATAGTTGGTGATGAGCGTTTCAGGACTGATCACAACATCAATATGGAATGTGGAATCGAGCTTATTGCCGAAAAGATCGCCTTGATGTAGGTAATCTTGAGATCTAACACGGGAAACTTTCAATTTAATGCCGAAAACGCTATGTGCGATTTGGCAGGCAACGATATTGACTTCATCGCTAGAAGTGACGGCAATAATCACGTCCATACTTTCTGCGCCGGCTTCTTTTAGAATCACGGGAGAAGCTGCGTTACCACGGATGGTACGAATATCATAACGCTCTTTTAGCGCTGCAAGAGGCTCATATTGATGATCAATAATCGTGATATCATTTTGAGCTTCTTTTGATAAAACATGGGCAACGGTCGAACCGACTTGTCCAGCTCCTAAAATCAGAATCTTCATTACGTCATTGTGCCTTATTAATAACACGGCAATAATACCGCAAATGATCGTAAATTAGTACCTTTTTCTTTGTGAGGTGGCTTTTAATTTTAGGCGCTATTTTGTAAAGACTTTCATATGTGCTCATTGATGTTTTTTCAGGTTTATGGTATGATTTTGTCCTTAAATTATCAGGTAACGTTCAGTTAGAATGTCCATCTATTTGTTAGAAGTGGTATTCTATATGGAAATTACTAATCTTTGATCATTCAAAAGATAATGATTCCTCGTTAGGTGAGGTTCCTATATGGTCGGAAGCTGTTACCCAGAAATGTCGAGAGACACCAATGGGTCAGCAGGAATAATCGAATTAAGGTTATTTCTAACACAGTGAGAGTGAATGCTAATTCCCATGTTTTCAAAAATGTGAATGAATCATGAATTCTAGCCATATAGTGCTAAAGTTTTTACGAAGGAGGGGCCTTAACTGCGATTATGTCGAGTTTTTGGTTAAGGCAACAATGAATCTATTTTCATGAGTTTTTTTGAATCCTTATTGCAATCGTCGATTGTGAAAGAGTGCGCGAAAATCAAGAAAAAATAGATTTAAGAAACATTTATTTTGAGATGAAATCTGTCCTTTACAATAATTGCGATTTTTGCGAGAAATACTCTGATCGAATATTCATAAATTTGGATCGTCATGATTCATTTATGAATGCTACTTTGAGTCTATTGCAATCTATTTAAATGGGCTGAAAATCTCTTTTGCATCTGCTTTGCACTTAAATGTCCTTCAAAAGCGCCAGCTTCTCCTATATCCACATTAGAAATCATCATCTCTTACTCTAAGTTCATAGGAGGATGTTTATGATTCAACATCAAGACGTGCAAAAATCCGAGCAATATGCAGAAGAAACAGTGGGATCATTAATGGATTTCGATTATATCTGTGTGCCGGAAACTTATACGGTAGGGGAAGCATTTCAATATCTGAGGAAAAACGTTTACGACAAAGCTAATATTCACTATAGCTATGTGATCGATTCTTTCGGCGTGCTAGTCGGCGTTTTATCGTTACGAGAATTATTAGGATCTGATGAAAATAAGATTTTGAAAGATATTATGTCTTCAACATCACTCAAATTAGATCATAATCTCGACCAAGAAAAAGCTGCAAAAATATTCCAAGATTCAGACCTAGTGACATTGCCGGTCATTGATAGTGACGGGCGAATGATTGGGGTGTTGCACGTGGATGAAATGATGGATGTTTTGCAACAGGAAGCCACAGAAGATATTCATAAAATGGCATCTATTTCTGTCGATGAAGATGAAGAAGTGAAAGGTTTACTGGAGTCTTCCATGGGTTGGCTCTATAAAAAGAGAATTGGTTGGCTTGTGATTCTTGTTTTTGTGAACCTGCTGTCAGGTGCCGGCATTGCGAGCTATGAAGATCTTTTAAATGAACATATTTATGTCGTATTCTTCTTGCCACTTTTGATTGCAAGTGGTGGAAACACAGGTTCTCAATCCACAACGCTTGTAATTAGGGCGATGGCGGTTGGGGATGTCACGATGCGAGATTGGCGAAAAGTTTTCATGAAAGAAGCGATGGTCTCTTTTGCGCTCGGATTAACAATGGCAGCAGCAATTGCCGTGATTGGTTATTACCGAGGCAGTGATTATGGCGTTGGTATGGAAACGGCAATTGTCATTGCATTATCGATGGTCATTGTCGTGATGTTCGGCGGGCTGTTAGGAGCGATTATTCCCTTTGTCTTTAGACTATTAAATCTTGACCCAGCAACAGCAAGTACACCGCTCATAACTTCTATTTGTGATATTGCCGGCGTATTTATTTATCTTGGTATTGCGAGTATGTTCTTGCAGATATGATCGTTTGGGTAGAGTTGTAGTAGGAATGCTTTAAGATTGTAAGAAATATTGAAAAGTTGAAAAACATTCCTGAAAATATTTTCAGTAAGAATTCTGTTATGATCGGTAGAGATAATTCTGCCGATCATTTTTTATGAGTTTGGTTTTTTTGAATGTTTAAATGTTTAGTTTGTTGGTGAATGATAGGAAAGGGGATCTTTGTGAAAATGCCGAATTTTAAGTTAGATAGCATTGAACGTTACGGCACGAAGCAGAATCTATCTGTTGCGCTACTGGGATTCTCTTCCGGCATCCCTATTTTAATGACGCTCACAACATTGTCGTATTGGCTCTCTACATTAGGTATTGATAAAGATACTATTGGGTTAGCGACTGTTTTGGGATTACCATATGTATTGAAGTTCCTTTGGGCACCATTTTTAGATTTATTCCAATTACCGATTTTAGGAAAACTGGGTCTACGGAAAGGCTGGATCGTCTTTTTTCAAGGCATGATTGCACTAATACTTATCATGCTCTCTTTCATAAATCCGAAGGAATCCCCTTACTTGTTGGGGGTTTTGATTTTTTCATTAGCGACAGCTTCGGCTAGCCAAGATATTGTAATAGATGCATATCGTATAGATGCATTGGATGAAGAGAATCAGGCGTATGGTGCGAGTAGTTATATGTTTATGTATCGTATTGCGATGCTGTTTATGGGTGCCGGCGTTTTAATGCTATCAGATTTCTACTCATGGTCTTTTATCTTTCTAATGATCGCGGTATTAGTGATTGTGACTCTTATATTAACATTATTTATTCCTGAAAAAAATGAGCTGAATAATGAAGATATGGCAGAGAAAAGAATATGTGGCAATTCCTTTCAACATTTTATTGAGGGATTTGTGCAATTTTTCACTCGAAAATATGCACTGTTTTTTCTATTATTAGTGATTTTTTATAAGCTTCCGGATGCAGTTTCTAATGTGATGGTAACACCGTTTTATCATGAGATGGGTTATACTGGTGCACAGATTGGAGCGGTTTCAAAAATTTATGGATTAGTGGCAGCGCTTCTTGGTGCATTTTTAGCGGCGGCGATTATCAATATCTTGGGACTTTATAGAAGCTTATTGATCTCGGCGATATTAATCGGTGTGACGAATTTGGGGTATCTGCTGATTATCTATTTCCCGAATATTTCAGAGGTTGCCGGAGAACCCAATACGCCAAGTTTACTGATGCTGATGATTGCCATTAGTGCTGAGAACTTTATTTCAGGCTTTTCGAGTGCACTTTTCATTATGTTTTTAGGATTACTTTGTGATCGTAATGCATCGGCAACGCAATATGCGCTGTTGAGCGCTTTAGCAGCATTGGGAGTGCGAGTGATCGGAGGATCATCGGGTTTTCTGGTGGAAGGTTTAGGTTGGGAAAACTTCTTTGTCGGCACTGCATTTCTATTCATTCCGAGCGTATTGTTAATTATTTTCCTTAAAAAACAGATTTCGGTATTGAAAGTTTTGAGTTAAATCATCGTTTCATTTTGCAATCTATCATCTATAAATAGCAATAGATTGATAACTGGTTGATTGGTAGGTTTTTTAATAAATTTTGTTAATAAATAATTAATTGGTAAGAAAGAAACAAGAAAAAAGCATCTCAAGTTAGAGATGCTTTTTTGATGATCTTTGAAAAAATCGGAAAATCGTTTATGAATGACTTAGTCGATTTTAAAATCTTCTGCAACGAGATCTTCTAACGTGAGTTTGAGAACATCGCCTGTTGAAAGCTCGCCAACACCTTCCGGCGTTCCTGTATAGATTAAGTCGCCTTCAGAAAGCCCATAAACTTGCGATAAATAACTCACAATCTCGGCAATCGGATAGAGCATCATGCTGGTATTACCATTTTGTTTTAAAACGCCATTTTGAGTGAATGTGAAAGAGATATCTTCGGCATCATTAATTTTATCTGCGCTGATAAAATCACTCACAATCGCAGCACCGGGAAAACCTTTACATTTTGTCCAAGGCTCGCCTTTGCTTTTGATGGTATCTTGTAGATCGCGTGCTGTTAAATCAAGGCCAACGGCATATCCGCCAACAACAGAAAGCGCTTCACTAGGTGCTAAATTACGAGCATCTTGATCGATATAGAGCACAAGCTCCGCTTCATAATGGACAGAATTTGAAAACTCCGGCAATGTGATGGTATCGCCAGCTTGCGCAAGTGCTGATGTTGGTTTTAAAAATACTAATGGCTCAAGTGGCGTTTCATTGTTCAATTCTTCAATGTGTTTCGCATAGTTACGACCAATACAGAAAATGTTCTGAATTGGAAGCTCTTGATGATCTAATGTAATAATTTTTCTCGCCATCGGGAATCTCCTTTGATGATGTGTTTATATTTAAAATGGGTTTTTATAAGACTTATAATTGTAAATATTAATGATACTACTTCATTGTGTTTACTCTTTTCAACTCTTCAAAAGAGCGTTGAGTGATCGTAAGAGATCTATTTCTCATGAGTTTGCTGTGTAAGAGTTTCATATTGCTTATTTTAATGTTGAAGAACGTTGAAGTAATAAATAATAGAAATAATATCTATGAGTAAAAGGATTGCGAGATAGATAAGTTCTAAAGAATTAAAGACCTTTTCTGACACATTATTACGGCGTCTTGTCCAGATATAGAAAGGAATGCCGATAGTTAATAAAATGGGCATTAAGATGACATACTCAATTTTGCTCACATAAGCCATAAAGACGCAGAAAAAGATGCCGATGGCGCCTGTGATGCAAGCTAACCATCTTCCTTTCGCGCGATATTTTGTGAATTCTCCCGTAACGCCTAATTTTAGCAAATATGCTGTTGAGCCTAGATAAGCTGGCAAGACTGCAATAGTTGTGATAGAGAGCATTGTGAGCCACGCATTATTTGCAAAGTACACAAGTACGAGCGTAGCTTGCATCACTAACGTGCTGAGTATTAAAGAGAAAGATGCGGCATTGTTTTTATTGGTTTTTGCGAAAAGCTTAGGGAAAGTACCATTTTTTGCGGCAACCATGGGAATTTCAGCGCAAATCATGGTCCAAGTTAACCAGCTCGAAAGAATGGAGATAAGGACCCCGAGATTGACGAGTATTTCTCCCCAATTCCCAACAATTTCTTGCATTACGCCGGAAGTAGAAGGCGTCGGAAGCAGACTTAATTTTTCTTGGGATAGTACGCCAAATGGGAGAACTGAGATTAAAATACAGATAAAGAGAGATAAGATAAATCCCCATAAAGTCGCTTTACTAATATCTGCTTTGCTTTTCGCTCTTCCTGATAATGCTACCGCACTTTCAATGCCGATAAAGCACCAAAGAGCGACGTTTAAGGGCGCAATAATTTGATGATAGAGAGAGTTGGAGGTTTCAGTTTCTGTTGGAAGAGGGGTAGTGCCCCAGAAGTTGTCATTAAATTGAGCAGATTCAAAAAAGTAAACGACAATGATAACAAAGATACAAAGGGGGATGAGTTTGGCAATGGTTCCAATAAAATTCAGTAACCCTGCGACTTTTGTGCCGGACTGCACTAAAATATTAAATCCCCAAATGAGAATGGAAGCGCCAATGATAGAAGCAATATTATTGCCACCTGTAAAATCTCCGGGTAAAAAATAATTAAGGACATCCATTGCCATAATGGCGAACGCAACATTACTAAAAATTGTCATGAGCCAATATCCCCAAGCGACAATAAAGGCAATAAAGTTGCCAAATCCTTCTTGGGAGTACATGTAGATACCAGCTTGTAGATCGGGTCGGATATCTGACAATGTGATAAACGTTTTTGCAATAAAAAACACACCAAATCCCGTGAGCGCCCAAGCGATTAAAATGGGGCCTACTTCCGATGTGGCAGACATATTTTGGGGGAGACCATCTACGCCACTTCCAATCATAGAACTTACAACAATCGCGATTAGCATTGCTAAGCTGAGTTTTTCGACAGTTTTAGGTGCCTTAGATGTATTGTTTGGGGTGCTCATGCTATTCCTTATTACAAAATAATTTTAATATATCAATTAATGTAAATTATCATATTATTGTATATAAATATTTAATCAATGGTGTTTCTGTCTATAAGTTAATATTCTTTAATGTCATTGATATTTTGTTTTTCGTAAGTTATTTCATTTTATGCTTTTATTATTTTAATTATCCCTAGATAAGAAATAAGGATTAGAGATCGTTAAAGTTAACGACTTTTTGACGAGAGAGTGAAAATTATTAAAAGTACTGTTATTCTATTCAGCGGTAAGACAACCTCTACCATTCATGATTAATTATTAAAAATTGATGCATTCACGATTTTTAATATTTGTATTAGGTCTATCGTAGTGCCTAATATTAGGTTTACATCATCTGGTGAAGCCTGAAAAATCTTAAAAAGATTCTCCTCTACGCAGGTTTTATTTAACAATAATCAAAACCTCAGTAGAAATATGAATGCGGTAAAAGTGAGTAGTATTAAAAGTGCTTTATCAAGATCATCATCAATCTATAAAATTTATTGATAAGCTTAGTGAAACGGTGTTTAAAAAGCATTGAAGAGACATGTAAAAGGTATTCAAAACCTGATTTGTCGTGGGATATTCCATAATTCAATTAGTTTATTCATGAAGTCAATATCTCAGTATTTCAGTGGGTTGGTTTAGCGGATAATGATGACTCAACGATTCACTGAGAGGAGATATCGGAACACACATTTTTGCGCAATTTATATCAATATTTGGGATTCTATTTTGCGGTAGATGTATGTTAAAGATTAAGTATCTTTTAGTAAATATCACAGTTAAATACACTAGCAAGTTAATTCAAAAAAATAAGGTCAGCCGTTTTATCAATATTTTCTTAATATCCTCTTGTTGAAGTTTAGTGGATGCATAGGAGAAAGTTTGGATGAAAATGGTGACAACATTTATACGGAGAGCAGAGGGAACAACATGATTCAGGATCCAAAGTATCGATCACATACATCAACACAGGGACGTAACATGGCAGGCGCGCGATCTTTATGGCGTGCAACGGGAATGAAGGATGAAGATTTCAAAAAGCCAATCATTGCAGTCGCAAACTCCTTCACACAGTTTGTGCCGGGACATGTTCACCTGAAGGATCTCGGTCAAATGGTTGCGCGTGAAATCGAAGCTGCCGGCGGTGTTGCGAAAGAATTTAATACAATCGCCGTAGATGACGGTATCGCAATGGGGCATGATGGTATGCTTTATTCATTACCTAGCCGTGATTTAATCGCAGATTCCGTAGAATATATGGTCAATGCACACTGCGCGGACGCGTTAATTTGTATCTCGAACTGTGACAAAATCACGCCGGGAATGCTCATGGCATCGCTTCGTTTAAATATTCCGACAATCTTTATCTCAGGCGGTCCGATGGAAGCTGGGAAAGTGACTTGGGATGGCGTAGATATGAAGCTTGACCTTGTGGATGCAATGGTCATTGCTGCAAGTAATGATGCAGATGATGCGAAAGTATCTGCCATTGAAAGCGCAGCATGCCCAACGTGCGGATCATGTTCAGGGATGTTTACTGCAAACTCTATGAACTGTTTAACAGAAGCATTAGGACTTGCATTACCGGGGAATGGTTCACTTCTTGCAACCCATGCTCGCCGTAAAGAGCTCTTCTTAGAAGCGGCAAGAACCATTGTGAAGATCACGAAAGATCATTACGAAAATGGGAATGATGCGGTTCTTCCAAGAAATATCGCAAACTTCAATGCGTTTGAAAATGCGATGATGATTGATATCGCAATGGGCGGATCGTCCAATACCGTTCTGCATCTTTTAGCAGCGGCACATGAAGCCGGCGTTGATTTTACGATGCAAGATATTGATCGCTTATCTCGTCAAGTGCCACATTTATCGAAAGTATCTCCTTCAACAAGCCTTTATCATATGGAAGATGTCCATCGTGCCGGCGGTATTTACGGCATTTTAGGCGAGTTAGATCGTTTGGGAATCCTCCATACAGATCAGCCAACGGTTGCGCATTCGACGATGAAAGAAGGGTTAGATGAGTGGGATATCGTGCGTAATGACAAACATCATGATTTCTATAAAGCAGCGCCGGGTGGCGTTCGTACGACAGAAGCCTTCTCACAAGATCGTCATTTTGATGAATTAGATTTAGATCGTGAAAATGGTTGTATTCGTGATGTTGAGCATGCATATAGTCAAGATGGCGGTATTGCGATTCTTTATGGAAACTTGGCGGAAGATGGTTGTATTGTTAAAACTGCCGGCGTTGATGAATCGATCTTAAAGTTTGTCGGTAAAGCGCGCGTGTATGAGAGCCAAGATAGCGCAGTTGCCGGCATTTTAGGCGATGAAGTGCAACCTTGGGAAGTGGTGATTATTCGCTACGAAGGTCCTAAAGGTGGTCCTGGAATGCAAGAGATGCTCTATCCAACGTCTTACCTCAAAAGTAAGAAGATCGATGCGCAATGCGCACTGTTAACAGATGGTAGATTCTCAGGCGGCACATCGGGTTTATCTATTGGCCACGTTTCCCCAGAAGCAGCAGATGGCGGATTAATCGGACTTGTAGAAAATGGCGATGAAATCATCATTGATATTCCAAATCGTTCGATTCATCTGAATGTTGCGGATGAAGAGATCTCTAAGCGCCGTGCAATTCAGAGTGAAAAAGGCTTTGTGCCGGCAAAACCACGCCCACGTAAAATTTCCAATGCATTAAAAGTCTATGGAGCATTGGCAACTTCAGCGGCATTTGGTGCGGTAAGAGATGTTTCTCGCTTAGATAAATTAAAGTAATATGAATGGCTTATAACTTTTTAATGAAGTTTGAGTAAAAATGAGTCTTTTAGAGGCTTGTCTTATTTTAAAAATAGATTAGAATTGTTTCTCTATTCCTCGATAGCTCAGTTGGTAGTAGCACTTGACTGTTAATCAAGGGGTCCCTGGTTCGAGCCCAGGTCGAGGAGCCAGAATAGAAAATCCCAAGTAAGCAATTGCTTGGGATTTTTTCTGTCTGTAAGATTTAAAATTTAGATAGAGAAATGAGCGGTGGGAAATTGAGAATACATATCAGGAAATCGGTTTAGGGCAGTGATCATTTTACAAGTGTAAAATTGAGCTAAATAATTTCAATGAAATGAATCTGTGAATCAATGAATGTTGAACTAAAAATGACGTGAGATTGATGAGATTGGAAGCGAAGAAGATTGGGTTTACCATGGGATTTGCTGAAATTTAACGCTATTTGATATTAATGATTAAAATTTGCACGGATATGCGCTTGTCTTATTTCAAAAATAGATTAGAATTGTTTCTCTATTCCTCGATAGCTCAGTTGGTAGTAGCACTTGACTGTTAATCAAGGGGTCCCTGGTTCGAGCCCAGGTCGAGGAGCCAGAATAAAAAATCCCAAGTAAGAAATTGCTTGGGATTTTTTCTGTCTATAAGATTTTAAACCGAAACAACTAGCGTAATCTCTCCATTATAAATGATGGCAATAATGAGAAACTTGGCATTTGGAATGTGGAATTATTAGGAAAGTATTCTTAGAAAAAAGTTTCTCTGGTATTGATACTTTTAAAGTCTAAGGGAAGGGCGCTTTTAGCTTTTAATGAAATCTTAAATGAAGTTTTATTTTGAAATGATTTCTTTTTATAAAGCATGAATCGATATAATTATTAATCAAATCAATAAGTAATGTATTTATGAAATAGTATGTTTAAAAATTGATCTGTCATGGACTTGTCTTATTTTAAAAACAGGTTAGAATTGTTTCTCTATTCCTCGATAGCTCAGTTGGTAGTAGCACTTGACTGTTAATCAAGGGGTCCCTGGTTCGAGCCCAGGTCGAGGAGCCAGAATAGAAAATCCCAAGTAAGCAATTACTTGGGATTTTTTGTATCTGAATTTATCGAGGATATTTTGATGACTTTGGAAAGTTTTTCATGAGTTGTTATCTGATTGTTGTTTGATTATTTGTCTGGTTTTGTCCTTGATTGAAGGAATGTTTGAAAAGTCAGAGGGTTGTATCAAAGACAGTATTCTTTCTGACATTTTTTCTGAATCGTTTTTTGTGACAAAATCGCTCGTAAATTGTAACAATCATTGAAACGAATCGAGGTTACTTGATATAGTACTCACTTTGAACATAACTAACCTGTTTCGACCTTTAAGGAATGAGAGAACCGCATAATGACTGTAACCATTGCTAGTGACATTAAAGAATACGAGTTAAAACATCGCGGTAAGATTAAACGATTAACGAACCAAACGTTCAAGTTTGATGAACGCATCGGCGAAGGCTGGTTCTCGGCGGTTTACTTTTTGAAAACTGCAGAAATCGCAAAACAATGCGTACCAGATCGTGTTGTGACAATGCAATTTTTCCAACGTAAAAATGGGGCGGTTTTGTGCGGTATTGATGAAGCGATTTCACTCCTTCATACCTTTGCCAATCATCCTGAAAACCTTGAAATTTGGGCGCTGAATGATGGCGATCGCATTAATGCCTTTGAAAGTGTCTTAACGATTACCGGCAATTACCAAGATTTTGGTTATTTAGAAGGCATTATTGACGGCATCTTAGCAAGACGTACTTCGGTTGCAACTCATGTGCTTGAAGTGGTGGAAGCTGCCGGCGATAAAGAGATTATCTTTATGGGCGACCGTGATGATCATTTCAGTCAGCAAGCGGGCGATGGTTATGCGGCATTTATTGGCGGTTCAACAGCGCAAGCGACTCATGCGATGAATGAATGGTGGGGAATTGAAGGCTTAGGCACAATGCCTCATGCGCTTATTCAGCTTTTTAACGGCGATACATTGGAAGCGGCAAAAGCATATCACAAGGTATTCCCACAAGATAAACTCATGGTTTTAGTGGATTACAATAATGATGTGATCGAAGAATCTCTTCGAGTAGCGCGTTATTTTGGCGATCAATTATCGGCAGTTCGTGTGGATACTTCCAATACAATGGTCGATCAATATTTCATGCGCCATCAAGATAAGCTTGGCACATTTGACCCGCGTGGTTCAAATCCAACACTGATTTTTGCCCTTCGTGAAGCATTAGATAAGGAAGGCTTTCAAAATGTGAAGATTGTCGTAAGCGGTGGTTTTAATGCCGAGAAGATTACTTATTTTGAGAAAGAGAATACGCCGGTAGATATTTACGGCGTGGGTTCAAGCTTACTCAAAGTGAACATCAGCTTTACCGGCGACAATGTGTTAGTAGATGGCGAAGAGCAAGCGAAAGCAGGACGTAAATATCGTCCGAATCCTCGTTTAGAGCGAGTGCTTTATGATGATAATTCTGTAAAAGCATAAGAATCGTTCTGAACTAAATTAAATTTTAGGAAATATTTATGTTATTTGAAGAAATGTTGTTGTATTTCATGATAGTAATGATCATTACTTTTATAGGATTCATTACGTATATACAATATAAGCAGTATATTCTTATAAAAAAAATAAAAGAATATATTGTTAAATCTCCTGTTTGTAAGAATAAAGATAAATTATAGCTATCCTACAAAACCTATTTAAACTAAATAGATAAAGCGTAAAAAAAGCTTTTTACGCTTTTTTCGTATTTAGAAAATCATTAAGAAGATATCTTATAAAGATGTCAAATATACGAGGATAATCACGATGACTTCATCAAAATTAGTGCTTTCCGTAGAGCATTTACAAGTGCTTGAAAACTATATTGTGACTTTAGAGAAATGGTTGCAAGAGGAGCTCGATTATCGAGGCGCAGAAAACTTTATCTTCGGCGTGAGCGGCGGCGTGGATTCTGCGGTGATTGCAATGTTATTGGCTCGCAATTTTAGAGATCGTGCGATTGGTATTATGATGCCATCTCACAGTCATAGTCAGGATTTAGAAGATGCAAAGCTTGTGATGGAAGCGGCAAATCTGCCATATCATATCGTTGATTTAACGAAAACTCACGATGCGTTAATGACGGCGATTGGAGATGAATATAATCATACTGGCGATGTGATGAAAGATCGGGTAATTTTCGGCAATAATAGTGCAAGACTTCGCATGACAACGCTCTATACCATTGCGCAAACCCGAAATGGCGTTGTCGTTGGCACGGATAATGCCGTGGAATGGCATACGGGATATTTTACAAAATTTGGCGATGGTGGCGTAGATATCGCACCGCTCATTCATTTGGATAAAGATGAAGTATTCGCACTCGCCAAAATGTTAGGCGTTCCAGAGTCTATTATTGATAAAAAACCTTCGGCGGGATTATGGGAAGCACAAACGGATGAAGATGAAATGGGCGTCACTTACAACGCTTTAAATCGCCATTTACGAGGAGAATCCGTCACAGAAGCAGAGCTTGAAAGAATTAACTTCTGGCACAATCGCTCGCACCACAAAAGAGCAATGCCGAGATTCCCGGAAAAGCCGATGTAGATACATTAAGTAGTATCGGTATTGAGGAGTTAGCAAAATGTACTGGAAAATTTTAAATTGGAACTGTAATGGCGCTTTCAGGAAAAAGTATCATTTATTTAATGATATTGATGCAGATATTTTCGTAATTCAAGAATGTGAAGATCCTTCTCGGTCTACTACGGAATATCAAAATTGGTTTCCCAAACTATATTTTTTAGTTGTAGGAATAAGGAGTTGTTTACAGCATATGTTCTTTTAATCGAGAGACCATTAGAAGCCTCCTCTTGCCATATTTTTTAGTGCTATCGTAAACGTACTTTTAAAAAATTGATCCTGAGAAATTGAGCGCCTTTATCAAGGATAATCCTGACGCTTATTTATCAGAGCTTGCCGAAGAATTTCAATGTGCAACATCTTCTATTCATGAAGCTTTGGTGAAGCTCGGCTTCACGCGTAAAAAGAAGAGTATAAAATACTGGAAATTAAGATTAAAAAAGCGAATGATTTCAAAGGGTTAGTCTGGTAGTAGGTTTGTTAAATAGAAAAAAGCTCATAGCACCTCTGCAGTATGAAGGCATGAAGGATAGTGTCCTATTTGAACAGTGGTTTAGTATGTGTTTAATTCCAGAACTACCTACAAGTAGTGTGGTTATCATGGATAATGCGAGATTTTATCGTAAAACAGAGCTAGAAAAGATCACAATTGCAAAAGGACATCTTTTACTTTTTTTAGCACCATATTTCCCAGACTTGAATCCTATAGAGAAATACTGGGCAAATCTTAAAGAAAAAATGAAACAAGTATTACCTCAATTTTCAAATTTTAATGATGCTCTTTATAGTCTTTTTTAAACCGATTCCATCTATAATAGGATGGCAACAATTTTGACAGATAAAGAGTGGGAAAATTTTGGCATTGATACCTATGGTAAAGGGGTGGAAAAGCAGAAGTATTATTAGTTTTATCGTAATAAAAATTTCTTATCAATGTGTTTTTTTGTGGAAATCCAAAAGATATTAAATAGACTTCAATCTGAAGGAAAAGTGGAAGGTTTCTAGGATACTGTGCGTTTTTGGAGGGAGGGTAAAAAATGGGAAGACTAAAAATGACTCAAAAAGTTTTACTATTGTTAATGCTGTTAGTGACAGGTTTATCAATGGGAAGTACGAAAGAGACGCTATTTATGAAAAATGATCAAAAGAATATTACAGTTGAATATATGGGAACATTTTCTTTAAATAATATGCATTGTGCATTTTTTATTAATGACTTGTTATACACCACCTCGACGTTACTACTTCAACCAGGTTGGGAGCCGGAGGGTATTGTCTATTCCGATGATATTGGGGGATTACTGCAAGAAGGGGATAATAAGATTGAGTTGCTTGCTGTTCAAATTCCAAAAGTGATGACAAATGGCTCATCTTCTTATTGTGAGCTAACGGCTACGGCAACAGCGACTAATTGGGATACGGGGGACGTGGAATCTAAAGAAGTCACCCATTTACGTGCCTCTATCAATGGGGAAGGAAAGTTTACCGCAGAAGAGAGCCATCAATATCCAGAGCTATCTGTCACCGATAGTGTGCAGTTTGTTGAATTAGATAAAAAAGATTTTGATGAGGATTGGGTCAATAATAATGTCTCTTTGACGCGAAATTTAAGAATTAATCATCCGCATCGAGCATTTGGTTGGACAGAAGCAGAGCCCTTTGAAGAGACTCCTGAGAATATTGCACGGCTTTGGCAAGTGTATGAGGAATTTATAGAAGCTTTTACCAATAATGATCAGAAAAAGTTAGAGAAATTATTGCTGCCTGCAGCAAAAGAGCGAGATATTTATACAGGATATGCAGGTAGAGGCTCCCGAAGAATGACGGAGATGATGGTAGTGTTTAATTCTGGCTGGAGTCGAAGAGGATTTACTCATATTCCTGAACCTAAATCTGACTTTAGATTAGAGCGGGCGAATCACGGAAAACTTTTTCGGTTAAATTTAGGATATTTTTTTCATGTATCTCCTTTAAAATATGTTGTCGATGATGATTATGGTACCTATAACTTTTATTTCACTGAGATTGATAGCAAAATTCGGGTAGGTATTTTGTAAATACTATTTACTATTTACTATTTACTATTTTAAGCGCCTTCATGACCGAATGCCGGCGCTTAACTTTGGAATAAAAGATTATGAAGATGAAATTAAAATGGTTGCAAGCGCTAGGGCTATTACTGTTATTGCAAACCTCTTTGTCTTTCGGGAAAGAAGATAGATTATTTGAGACAGGAAATAGAGATTTTTCCGTGAGTTATATGGGAACATTTTCTTTAAATAATATGCACTGTTTATATCGAATTAATGACCTGTTATACACCACTTCGACGTTACTACTTCAACCGGGTTGGGAGCCAGAAGGCATTGTCTATTCCGATGATATTGGGGGATTACTGCAAGAAGGAGATAACAAGCTAGAATTAATAGCGATACAAATTCCGAAGGTGATGACAAATGGCTCATCCTCTTATTGTGAGCTAACGGTTACGGCAACAGCGACTAATTGGGATACGGGGGACGTGGAATCTAAAGAAGTTACCCATTTACGTGCCTCTATCAATGGGGAAGGAAAGTTTACCGCAGAAGAGAGTCATCAATATCCAGAGCCATCTGTTACCGATAGTGTGCAGTTTGTTGAATTAGATCAAAAAGAATTTGAGGTGGATTGGGTTAATAATGATGTCTCGTTAACGCGTAACTTACGGATTAATCATCCTCATAGAGCCTTTGGCTGGACGCAAGCAGAGCCCTTTGAAGAGACGCCTGAGAATATCGCACGGCTGTGGCAAGTGTATGAGGAATTTATTGAAGCGTTTACAAATCACGATACGCAAAAGTTAGAGAAATTATTGCTGCCTGCAGCAAAAGAGCGAGATATTTATACAGGATATGCAGGTAGGGGATCTCGCCGAATGACGGAGATGATGGTGGTATTTAATTCTGGCTGGAGTAGAAGAGGATTTACTCATATTCCTGAACCTAAATCTGACTTTAGATTAGAGCGGGCGAATCACGGAAAACTTTTTCGGTTAAATTTAGGATATCTGTTTGATGTATCTCCTTTAAAATATGTTGTCGATGATGATTATGGTACCTATAACTTTTATTTCACTGAGATTGATGGCAAGATCCGAGTCGGTATTTTGTAGGTATCGTTTGAGCACTTTTATAACTTAGGGTCTGTTGAACATTCAAAAATTGGTAACTATAGCCTACTGAAAATATATCGATTTTTACGACTTACAGAAAATCAATCATAACCTTTTAAAACAGCAAGTTACATGCAAATGTTCAACAGGCCCTAATTAAGAGAGTCGCTTTTGAGCAGTTTTTTTATAAGCCAACGGATCATATTAGGAGCTGTTTTATTCAGAAAACTGTTTTGATAATGAAACGCTCAGTTGTCAGACCTTATCTGAAAAATATTAGCTCGGCAATAGAGATCATTTTACCAATGATTTTCACTATAAATTTTATAGATATCCTGATTGAAGTTATAAACTTATTTTAAGTCATTTTGTAGTAAACTCAGCAGATTGATTTATAAAGGTAATACTGGATGTTTAAATTTATTCTCATTTTTTACTATTTAGCACAAACCTATGTGCTTTGGCGTTATTACCAACTACTTCCGGCAAATAAGGGTTTGCAGATTATTGGGTTGCTTGTTGCGCTTGTGCTTTCTGTAAGTTTGCCACTTTCGATTTTTATGGCACGAGATCTGCCACTTTGGCTTGTAAAACCGCTCTATATGATTGGTTCAACATGGATGGTTATCCTGTTGTATGTTTTTGTGCCCGTGTTATTGCTTGATATTTTCAGGATTTTGAATCATTTCGGGCAGTGGATTTCAGCGGATAAAATCAATGCTTTTCGTACGCATAATGGTTGGTTGTTATCGTGCTTAATTCTGCTGTATGCCGGCATTATCTTCTGGGGAAATCAACATTATCATGACAAAATCCGTGTGGAATATCAGTATGATTTAGCAAGTAAAACAGCAACTTTGATGGATGATTCAGAGCTTAAATTACCGGTAGAAGCATGTTCAATAGATCAATCTCAAACATCATTCCCCCTTAAAATCGTAATGTTAAGCGATCTGCATTTAGGGCATACCATTGGTCGCGAAGAATTGGAAGTTTGGAAAGAATTGATTAATGCTGAAAATGCCGATTATATCTTTGTGAGCGGCGATGTGATTGATAATGATGTACGTCCTTTGTATGCCGAAAATATCGAAGAATTATTAAGCGAATTCAAAGCGAAAAAAGGGGTTTATGCTGTATTGGGAAATCATGAATATATTGCCGGTGTTGAGAATAGCATTGCGTTTTTAAACAAAACAAATTGGCATTTATTGCGTGATGACGTTGTGTTATTGCCGGAGAATATCTATCTCATTGGCAGAGATGACAAAATGAATCGCAATCGTGCGGAGTTATCAGAATTGATGGAAGGTTTAGATCCAAATGTTCCGGCGATTGTGCTAGATCATCAGCCGATTAATTTTGCAGAACTTTCGAAATTAGGGCAATTTTTACAGTTTTCAGGTCACACCCATGATGGACAAGTTTGGCCCTATAATTACATGGCGAAAAACATTAACGGCGTGTCATCGGGGTTATGGGATTTTAATCAAAGCCAACTTCTCATCAGTGCCGGCATTGGTATTTGGGGTGGAAAGTTTAGAATTGGTACTCGATCTGATTATCGTATATTGAATATTTGTCAGTAAATTTTTATAGATGAAAGATAGAGTTATAGGATTTTAATGCCGGAATTGTCAGTAAGAATCTAGAACGTTTTAAAAAAGAATTTGGAAAATAGTTGACACTTTTTGCAAAGCGATCTATAACTTTAAGGGTACGAAAATTGAAGCGAACTGAGAAAGTAACAGACGCAAATCATTTTACAGAATAGGAAGAACTTAGATGCAAACGATGAACTTTTATAACTATTGGTGGCTTATCTCGCAATCAGCGGGAGATATCAATGTGCACGGTTATAAAGTGAAATAATCTAGGTACAAATATCGAAGAACCCGCAAGAAAATGCGGGTTTTTTTATGTCTAAAGAAACAGTGGCTAAAATCCCGCATCAAATCAAAAATAATTAAAACAGTTTAAATTGATGAAGAGATTGGAGCAGAAAGCCATGAATGATGTGATGAAAGAGATTTTCCAAAAATTATATTGCGGTGAACACTTAACTCAAGTAGAGAGCAAAACATTATTTACCGCCATTGCGCGTGGGGAAGTGAGCGAGTCACAATTGAGTGCTGCGCTCATTTCTATGAAACTTCGCGGCGAAACAGCCGCTGAAGTTGCCGGCGCTGCGGAAGCTTTTATCAATGAAGCGAAAGCATTTGAATCACCTAATTACCCATTTGCGGATATCGTCGGAACGGGCGGAGATGGCTTAAATACGGTGAATATCTCAACGGCAAGTTCTCTCGTTGCAGCAAGTTGCGGTGTTTCTGTGGCAAAGCATGGTAACCGCAGTGTTTCGAGCTTAACGGGTTCTTCAGATCTCTTACAAGCGCTTGGCGTGAACTTATTGAAAACACCCACAGAAGCACGAAATTCTTTAGATAATGATCAAATCACTTTCCTCTTTGCTCAGCATTATCATTCAGGTTTTAAGCATGCGGCAAAAACCCGTTCAGAGCTTAAAACTCGTACGATCTTCAATCTTTTAGGACCTTTAACAAATCCCGCAAGACCAAAACGGGCATTGATGGGCGTTTATGATGCAAGCTTAACAGAGTTGATGGCGGAAACCGCAAAGCTTCTGGGTTATGAACATGTATTAGTGGTTCACGGCGGTGGCATGGATGAAGTAGCACTTCATGCGCCGACAAAAGTATCGGAATTAAAAGATGGCGTGATTTCAACTTATTATGTAAAACCTTCAGATTTTGCACTCAATGAGCATCCACTAGAAGCCATTCGCGGCGGAGATGCTGCTGAAAATCGTCAAACATTATTAACCATGCTTCATGGTAAAGCGCCGGAAGCGCATCGTCATGCGGTTGCGATTAATGTGGCGATGGTCTTAAAGCTCTTTGGGTTTGACGATTTAAAGGAAAATGCACAAACGGCATTATCGGCAATTTCAGAAGGCAGAGCATTACACTTATTAGAAAAAATTACCGGCAATCAGTTTCAAGATGAAGCGGTATTATCTTTTGAGAAAATTGCATAAAGCGGAAGTGAGGTTTTGAGAGAAACATCTAGAGAGATTGGAAGCGAAATATTTTGTCAGATCTTTACAACTAAAGTAATTGAATAAGTGATTGAATCAATGATTGGATAGAGATCGATTCAAGCGCATTAGAACAGAATCAGCATTTATATAACAGATAAATATATAGTAAATAAACAGGGAAATAGGGAAAAGGGCATGAGCGGAACAGTATTAGATAAAATCGTAGAGTTAAGACGAATAGATGTAGTACAAATGGCGAAAGAGAAGCCGTTAAGCACTTTTAAAGAGACTTTAATAGTGAGCGAGGCTGATCGAGATTTTTATCAAAATATTACTGCAAGAAAAGCCCAAAATTTACCGGCATATATTCTAGAATGTAAGCGTTCTTCTCCTTCAAAAGGATTGATTCGGGAAGATTTTGATTTAGTAAAAATCGTCAGTGCTTATGATCCTTATGCAACGGCCATTTCCGTATTAACAGAAAATCGTCACTTTGGCGGAGATTTTGAAAATATCGCCATTGCTAAAAATTTCACAACAGCGCCAATTCTCTGTAAAGACTTTATCGTAGATGTCTATCAAATCTATTTAGCGCGTCATTATGGCGCAAATGCCGTACTTTTAATGTTATCTGTTCTCCGTGATGATGAATATCGCTATTTAGCAAAGATTGCGCACGAGCTTGGAATGGGCGTTTTAACGGAAGTGAATGATGAAGCGGAAGTGGCAAGAGCGCTGAAGTTACAAGCAAAAGTGATCGGCGTGAATAATCGGGATTTAAGGGATCTCTCTATTGATCTCGATAAAACGGAAAAACTCCGTGCATTAATGCCAAAAGAGCAGGTTGTGATTAGTGAATCCGGTATTCGTAGCTATGGTGATATTCGCCGTATTTCGCATTTTGCCGATGGTTTTCTTATCGGCAGTCATTTAATGGGAAGCGATCATTTAGGTCGTGCGCTCCAAGAGCTTTTAACGGGCGGTCATAAAGTGTGTGGTTTAACATCCGTGATAGATGCTAAAGCAGCATTGGATGCCGGCGCAATTTACGGTGGCTTCATCTTTATTCTCTCAAGTCCACGAGGAATCACACATCATACGGCGGCGGAAATTGCGAAGGAAGTACCTCTGAATTTTATCGGTGTTTTCCAAAATGATGATATCGATTCCATTGTTTATATCACGGAAAAAGTGGGATTATTTGCCGTACAACTTCACGGGAATGAGCCGCAAGCATTTATTTCAGAGCTTCGTCAAAAATTGCCGGAAAATGTGAAGATCATTAAAGCGGTCAATATTCAAAATGGCGCTGAAAGCTTACCGGCAATGAATTATACAGATGTGGATTACTATCTGTTAGATGGTAAAAAAGGTGGCAGCGGAGAGCCATTTGATTGGTCGCTTTTGAAAGGCTTAGATCTATCGAATCTCTTTTTAGCCGGCGGCATTGCGAGCAGTAATGTAGAAGAAGCCTTGAGTTATCAGCCTTTAGGGTTAGATATCAACTCCGGTGTTGAAAGTGCTCCCGGAAAGAAAGATGCCGACAAACTCACGGAAATCTTCCAAAAAATCGTGAAATATAAACAGCCCAATCTCAACAATCATTAAACAACTAAGTAATCGATCAACGGAAATAGAGAACATTACGGTTTGAGAATTAGAAATGAAAAAGGGAATCACCATTGCTGGCACGAGATATATAGAAATATGCAAGCATTCGACCCAGCGATGAATCACTTCTATTTTTCAAATGAACATTTCAATCGATATCTAGATACAGTTGCGTGAATCAGTTACTAACAAACATCCCATTTTAAACAAACAGATCAAAATTCAATAAACACTCAATATAAACATCCAATTAAACATTCAATAAAAAAGAGACAATCATGAGACAGTTAGATCCTTATTTTGGTGAGTTCGGCGGACAATATGTTCCTGAGCTTTTAATTCCGGCACTTGATCAGCTTGAAGCAGAGTTTATCAAAGCGCAAAATGATCCTGAATTTCAGGCGGAATTTATGGATTTATTGAAAAACTATGCCGGAAGACCAACTGCATTAACCCTTTGCCGGAACTTAACTGCCGGCACAAAGAGTAAACTTTATCTGAAACGAGAAGATTTACTTCATGGCGGAGCACATAAGACGAATCAGGTGCTTGGACAAGCGCTTCTTGCAAAGCGCATGGGCAAAACGGAGATCATTGCGGAAACGGGCGCGGGGCAACATGGTGTTGCAACGGCGCTTGCATGTGCACTTTTGAATATGAAATGCCGAATCTATATGGGCGCCAAAGATATTGAGCGCCAAGCACCGAATGTGTTTCGTATGGAGCTCATGGGTGCCACGATTATTCCGGTTACGAGCGGTTCAGGAACTTTGAAAGATGCCTGTAATGAAGCGCTTCGGGATTGGTCTGGAAGTTATAAAACGACGCATTATCTTTTAGGAACAGCGGCAGGTCCCCATCCTTTCCCAACCATTGTGCGTGAATTCCAGAAGATGATCGGCGAAGAAACAAAAGCAGAAATCTTAAGAAGAGAAGGTCGCTTACCGGATGCGGTATTGGCATGTATCGGCGGAGGATCGAATGCCATTGGTATGTTTACAGATTTTATTCCGGAAGAAAATGTGCGTTTAATTGGCGTTGAACCGGGTGGAAAAGGGATTCATACCGGCGAACATGGTGCATCTTTAAAGCATGGAACGCCGGGAATTTACTTTGGCATGAAATCCCACTTAATGCAGACTGATGAAGGACAAATTAAAGGCTCATATTCTGTTTCTGCGGGATTAGATTTCCCATCCGTTGGGCCGCAACATGTTCATCTTCACAATATTGGCCGTGCGGATTATGTATCCGTTACGGATGAAGAAGCATTAGATGCTTTCCAACAATTAGCGAAAAAAGAGGGAATCTTGCCGGCATTGGAATCCTCTCATGCGCTTGCTTATGCGCTCAAGATGATTGCCGAGAATCCCGAGAAAGAGCAGTTGTTAGTTGTGAACCTTTCTGGTCGTGGTGATAAAGATATTTTCTCAGTACATAAAATTTTGAAGGAAACCCCATAATATGAGCCGTTATCAAACCCTATTTAGCCGTTTATCTCAAAAAAATGAAGGGGCATTTGTGCCATTTGTGGTGCTTGGCGATCCTACTTATGAGATTTCCAAGGCAATTTTAATCACGCTCATTGAATCTGGCGCGGATGCGTTAGAAGTGAGTATTCCTTTTTCCGATCCTCTTGCCGATGGCCCTGAAATTCAAGGTGCTGTGCTGAGAGCGATTGGCAATGGCATGAATGTTGCGCGTTCTTTTGAGCTTCTCACGGAAATTCGCACGCTCTATCCCGAAGTGCCGATTGGCTTATTGATGTACGCAAATCTTATTCATGCTGCCGGCATTGAGCAGTTTTATCAAAAATGTGCCGTTGCCGGCATTGATTCCGTGCTTGTGGCGGATGTGCCTTTACGAGAATCAGAGCTCTTTAAGAAAGCTGCGGATGAGAATGGCATTGCGCCGATCTTTATCTGCCCGCCGGACGCAACGGATGCAACCATTGCCGGCATTGCAGAAGAGGGAAGTGGTTATACTTATTTAGTTTCTCGCGCCGGCGTGACGGGTGTTGATCAGGCGCTTGAAGGTGGTTCTTTAGAAGAGAATATCGAAAAACTGCAAACAGCAGGCGCACCGCCGATTGTTCAAGGATTTGGAATTGCAACGCCGGAGCAAGCGAAATATTATCTCTCTTGCGGCGTTTCTGGCGTGATTAGTGGTTCTGCAGTCACGCAAATTATCCGAGAAAATGTGGAAAATCCAACCGTTTTATTGGAAAGACTTGCGGCATTTATTACGGCGATGAAAGCGGCAACAAAACCGGAGTAGATCAAGGGTTTTGTATTAAAGTCTTATTAAGTCTAACTCTAAAAACGAACGTTAAAGCGGATTAGAATAGATGAGAGCGGATTAGAGAACATACTTTAAAATCAGTCATGATGAATGAAATTGTCATTTTTCATGGCTGATTTTTTTATGGATGACTTTATCGGGAATTTGTATGGTTAGGGATTGTTGAATATTGATGTAACTTGCCGTTTCAAAGATCGTGATTGGCATTATGGCAGACGTCATGATTGAAATATTTTCAGTAGGTTATAGTTACTAATTTTTGAATATTCAACAGATCTTGGTTCTGTATGGTTATTTCGGTTTAACATTCTAAAAAGGCTTCATACTGCTGGCACGAGATTTTCAGAAAAATGCAAACATTCGATCCAGCGATGAATCAGCCCTTATTTTGTAATTGAGTTTGTGTTATCAGCGCTTTATTTAGGCAACTAAGAAGTGACTTCTGTGTTTATGGAGAAAGATCAACCTGTAACGCTTTGAGAAGCTTTAAGATGAATATTGATCGGATGAATCACTGAGATTAAATGCGAAACGTGCGCATCTCTTCACTGACAAAAAATAAAATTTTGTCGTATAATCAGGGGCAGAATATTAACTGATAATTTATCGTTATAAAATGATCACAATAAGGATTATCAATGCATAGATTTTTTCTCTCACTCCTCTTTCTCGGCATGGTTGGCGTGTTCATATATATGGTCACAATGCCATTTTTGCTTCATTACAATGACCAAACAGAAGAAGTAGGCGAGGTAACTTATTACATGCCGGAAGGCGGATTAGAATCTCAATTCCATCGGGAAGTTGAACTTACGAAAGGTCGTAAAAAGAGCGAAGAATAAGCACGAAATATCATGTTCGAAAGGACATGATATTTTTTTATAGATGATTGATGCGTTTCGTCAAACTTCATGAGAATTTTAAGAAGGCAGGCGATGAGAAAGAATCTATAATTATCAAATTAGTGATAACACACTTAGCAATTATTTAGGAGTAGAGCATGTCGAAACAAGATCATACCGTATTAGTCCTCGTAGATGTTCAAGAAAAATTGATGCCGGCAATCGATAAAGAAGCATTAGTCTCAAAGAATTTAGAGATTTTAGTAAAAGGCGCGTTAGAGCTTGAAATCCCCATTGTGTGGTTAGAGCAATATCCACGAGGATTGGGAAGAACTATTGAGCCATTAAAAACACTGCTCGAAGAGAAAGGCTTATCGCCCATTGAGAAAATGACGTTTAGCGGTGTTCCGGCGCCAGAATTTCAAACGCTCTTAGAGAAATATGATCATGTGCATTTTATTGTTGCCGGCGTTGAAACACATGTTTGTGTGTATCAAACGGTTCGAGATCTCTTAGATTTAGAATATGAGGTGGAAGTTGTTTCAGATGCGGTTTCTTCAAGAGTAGAAGCAAACACTGAACTCGGACTCAATAAAATGATTCAATTAGGCGCAACTTTAACAAGCACAGAGATGTTCCTGTTTGAACTTTTGGAAACCGCTGAAAATCCGAAGTTTAAAGTGATTAGTAAATTGATTCGATAACACAGTATTTTGATATTATTTTTCCGGCAGACAATCATCTATCTGCCGGAATTTCATGTTCCCTTATTTAAACTCTAAAAATCCCAAAAGAAATCACAGATATGATGCAACAAATTATGGATAATCATGAATTGATTATCGTTTTAGCGCTCCTGTTTGCGGCAGTTGTCGCCTTTATGATGAATAAGCCACGTATGGATGTGGTGGCGGTTTGTGCGCTGTTGGCGCTTCCTTTGACTGGAAGTATTTCTCTTGATCAGGCGCTTGCAGGATTTAGTGATAGCAGTGTGATTATTGTTGCCGTATTCTTTGTGATCGGCGATGGATTAGTCCGTACCGGCGTTGCTTTTAGGGTAGGGGATTGGCTTGTCAAACAATCTAAAAATAGTGAAACAAGGCTGATTGTCTTACTGATGTTATCGGTTGCGGTACTTGGATCTGTGATGAGTTCTACCGGCGTTGTGGCGATCTTTATCCCGATTATTTTAAGCGTTGCGGCAAAGATGAAGGCGGATACTCGCCGTTTAATGATGCCGCTTAGTTTTGCTGGATTAATCAGTGGGATGTTAACACTTGTTGCAACGGCGCCAAACCTTGTGGTTTCGAGCCAATTACAGCTTGCGAATTTTGAAGGGTTTCAATTCTTTTCTTTCACACCAATAGGGCTTGTGATTCTTGTTGTGGGAATTTTCTATATGCTGTTTGCCAGACGTTTTCTGGGTAAGAAAACAGCGGATAAGAGTGGGTCTGGAAAAACGCGTTTAAATTTTGATGACTTGGCAGCCGAATATCATTTGAAAGGACGTAATTATCGTGCGCAAGTGGGTAAAGGTTCGCCATTAATCGGAAAACGCTTGGCGGAGATGAATCTTCGGGGCGGGCATAGCGCAAATATCATTGTGGTTGAAAGACGATTAAACCGTCTTCGTAATATTGTGCTTGATGCAGTTCCTGATCGTGTGATTCAAGAGAATGACGTATTGTTATTTGACTTCTTTTATCCTGAAAAGGTAGATCGTTTTTTACAGAAATTTAATCTCATTTCATTGCCGTTAATGAGCAGTTACTTTAATGAACATTCCCGGGAAATAGGAATGGTTGAAGTGACGATTCATCCTGATTCTCAGTTAATTGATAAAACGGTTTTAGAAAATGCCTTTAGATCAAATTATGGTCTAAATGTGATGGGCATTAGACGACAAGGAAAGCTTTTAGAGCATGAAATTTTGAATGAAAAGCTCAAGCGAGGTGATACACTTTTAGTATTTGGAATGTGGCGTGCGATTCGTCAATTACAAACGATGACGAATGATTTCGTTGTTTTGACAATCCCGGCAGAAATTGATGAAGTAGCGCCGGCAATGGAAAAAGCACCATACGCGATTGTGGCGCTTTTAATAACCGTTGCGCTCATGATTTCTGGTGTTTTCCCAAATGTATTAGTTGCGATCTTTGGCGCGTTATTAATGGGCGCATTTGGCTGTATTACCATGGATAGTGCCTATAAATCGATTCATTGGCAGAGTATTATTCTGATTGTCGGGATGTTCCCCTTTGCCGTTGCACTTCAAAATACAGGTGGTGTAGATTTAGCGGTAAAATTCCTGCTCGATATGAGTGGGGGCGCAAGTCCTCGGTTTATTTTGGCAATGATCTTTGGATTTACGGCAATTATTGGACTCTTTATCTCCAATACCGCCACGGCGATTCTATTGGCGCCTATCGCTATTCAAACAGCATCTTCTTTAGGTGTTTCGCCATATCCTTTTGCAATGGCGGTAGCAATCGCAGCATCTGCGGCATTTATGACGCCGGTATCATCGCCAGTGAATACCCTTGTGGTTGCACCCGGTAAATATAGCTTCGGCGATTTTATTAAGATCGGTGTGCCATTTGTGTGTATTGTAATGGCAATTGCGGTCTTCTTGATTCCACTTCTATTTCCCTTTTAATAAAGGGTCTTAGACAGAGGACATTAAACAAAGGACATCGGATCAAATATCTTTGGATAAGATAGCTGATAAGTCAGTAGATGAATGATTCGTGAATGGATGCAATGTGTAATATCTACGTAATATTTATGTCATAGATAGATAGTAAAAAAAGAGCGTTATTTCGGTGGAATAACGCTCTTTTTGTAAGTGATGAAACGCTCATTTCCGGCACCCTATCTTGATAAAAATACAAGCATTCGAACGGACAAGCATTATGATGTTTGTGTCACTAAGCTTTCTTCAGACGATAAAAAGCCCATCGAAGGATGGGCTGACTAAAAGTCCATTGTGAGCTCCTAAACTTGTGTGAGAGGCAAGCTACTAAAAGAGGTCTGTGAAACTTATAAAATTACGAGAATTGGACGAACTGTTTCATCTCTTCGAACCAGTTAAATCCGCCATTTTTGTACCAAACTTGTTCGGTGTTCTCATCGATACGAATGATAGTATCCCACTCTTCATTTCTCATGAGTGAACCGCCGATGCTGATAAGATGACCGTTACGGTCAATAGGTTGTTTTTTAATCATGTTTGTTTCTCCTAGTTTTTTCTTTTTATATCCAGAGTTTTATATTCATAGGAATATGGCTTTGCCTGATTAAGCTCGCCTAAAAGAGTGTTTTATATTGCTTGTCGCTTAACGCACTTCATTTTCTTTTCAATGAGCGAGAGCAACATCAATAGTCGTCAATTTTGTAATACGACCTGATTAACTTAACTCTTTTAAAAAGATTTGTATATATTTTTTCTGAAAAATCAGTATTTATTTAATAACATTTGATATTAATCATAATAAGTTAATGATTGTTGATCTATATATGATCGGCTTGTTACAGAACTGTGATATTCAGCTGTGTTACAGAAACATACATTTATAAAAATATTTTAGAAATGGATAAAATATCGGGGATCATTAATAGATTTTTAGCATATATTTTAGAATTTATATGCGGTATTTAATAATCTTGAAAGTTTTATGTTAATTCTACATCTCGTATTATCGGTTATAAGTTTTGAGATGCTCAACATAGAATTAAAAAGTATTTCTAAATTCAACTCGGCAATAGTATAGAGCTATCTATTCAATGTCAAGTAGTTACGAATTTATGGACGGATATCTTTCTAGAATAAATATCATTTAAGTTTCTTTACCGAAGGTTTATCGGTAGGATTAAGAGAATTTTATAATCCCAATAATGATGAAAATATGAATATTTTGAATCGCACAAAGTCATCTTCAAAATCTCCTTTAGAAGATCCTATGACAGCTATTTCTGCTAATGTTGCAACCAATCCTTATTATACCAATGGCTATATATATGCCATTTTTATGGTGATCTTGCTTGGTATGGGGATTGAATATTGGGCAGCGATATCCGAAGTTTCAGGTATTAATGAGTTACTTTTTATCATGAGCAATGCTCTCATATTTTTACTAACATATATGGACCGGGAATCTATTAAAGAGAAGAATCCGCAAAAACAGTTGTTTTCTTTATTTTGGATTGTATTATTGCCGGGATATTTGATTGTCCGATCACGATTTTTAAAACAGAGGCAATACTATGTTGTGATATGGCTTGTGATCTTAGGGCTTTCAATTTTGTTATCACAATACATCGATTACTTATTTACAGATGAATCATTGGAAATAAATGATTCATTAGAATTTTATTACTAGAGAACTTATATGTCATCCATAACATCTATCAAAGCAACCTGTATCGGGATTTCAGCTATTTTATTGTGGAGCTCTTTGGTGGCTCTCATTAAAAGTGTCAGTGAAAGTTTTGGGGCAATGGGTGGGGCAGCATTAATTTATACGTTAGCGGCATTACTATTGATATGGATTGTAGGAATTCCTAACTTGCGGACATTTCCAAGGCGTTATTTATGGCTTGGATCCACTTTATTTGTGACTTATGAAATCTGTTTATCGTTAGCCATAGGCTATAGCCATAATGGTCAGCAAGCGATTGAGGTGAGTATGGTTAATTATCTTTGGCCCACTTTTACCATTATTGCTGCCATTATTTTTAATAAACAAAAAGCCTCTTGGCTCATTATTCCTGGATTTATACTATCGCTTTTAGGGGTGTTTTGGGTTTTAGGAAATGGGGAAGCATTGAATATTACAGGACTTATCGCAAATATTAAAACAAATCCTTTAAGCTATGGTTTAGCTTTCATGGGATCTATGATTTGGGCGAGTTATTGCGTGATGACAGCAAGAATATCAGAAGGAAAGAATGGCATTGCGTTCTTTTTCTGTTTAGCGGCTATCGCATTTTGGATTCAATATTTTTCATTGGCGAATAACCCACTAGATTTTACCGGTACTTCCATTCTCTATTTGGTATTAGCAGCATTAGCAATAGGATTAGGCTGTGCAGCGTGGAATATTGGGATGTTACACGGTAATGTACTTATTCTTGCAGTTGCCTCCTATTTCATCCCCATTCTCTCAACTGTCATTGCGTCAATTGTATTAAGTACATCGCTGACTTTTGGGTTTTGGCAAGGTGTGATGATGGTGAGTATCGGTTCTGTACTCTGTTATTTTTCTACGAGATCTACTCGAAAATAGGGTTGTTAATGGCTTATTAGCCATTTTTTAGACGAGTTGATAATTCTTTTTCTAAAAATTTCACACAAGCTTTTAATTTTGCTGAATTATTGAGACGAGTGGGATAAATCGCCCAAATATCTGCATCTTGATAATATTCCGGTAAAACTCTAATAAGGTTTTTTTCTTTGATTTCATGGGAAATATCCCATAGAGAACGGAGCATAATCCCTTGACCTTCTAGCGCCCAGTGGCGGACTAATTCTCCATTATTGGAGGATAGGTTTCCGGAAACTTTAATTTGCTGTTCACCGTTTTGAGAATTTAGTTTCCAGGTCGCATAAGAGGAGTCACGTTCTTGAATGACTAGGCAAGAGTGATAGAGAAGATCTTGTAAGTCTTTTGGTGTTCCATATTGTGCTAGATATTCTGGAGAAGCACACAGAATACGGATATTTTGAGCTAATTTTTTAGCAATGAGATTGGGCGCTATTTTATTTCCAATATGAATATCAAGATCAACATGCTGAGCAACAAGATCTTGCATTTTATCGATGGTATCAAAGCGTATAGTGATTTTAGGATATTGCTTTATAAAATCGGATAGAAGCGGTGCTATATGTTGTCTTCCGAATCCTAAACTACTCGTAATCGAAAGATTTCCTTGAGGATCATCGACGTTATCAATTAAGTCTTCAGACATTTTCCGAATATCTAGCAAAATTTCTTGTGCCCATGCAAATACCTTTTCACCTTGGTGAGTGACTTCAATTGTTCTAGAGGTTCTATGAAGTAATTTATAGTTAAGAGTTTCTTCAAGAATTTGAATTCTTTTAGAAATATAAGAACGAGAAAATCCAAGCTCATCAGCGGCTTTAATAAAGCTTTTATTCTTGACGACAATTAAAAAGACGTAGAGATCATGAGTTTGGGGAAGTTCCATTCTATTTCCTTTGTGTAAGTTGGCGAATGAGCAAAGTATCTATCTATTTGAAGACAAATAAATATTGTTCGCATTTTGTAAATGTATGGTTTCTTTATTGTGACTGATATCCGTAATAATTTCTGCCATTATATTTTTAAATAGTTATTAGTAATTTAATAGATAGCATATACAAGGGAATAATAATGACTAAAGTATTTAAAATAGCGGTATTAGCTGGGGATGGTATTGGTAAAGAAGTTATGCCGCAGGGATTAGCCGTTTTAAAAGCGGTATCTGAAAAATTTCAGCTGAATCTTGAATTTGAAATTTTTGATTGGGCAAATTGTGATTATTATTTAAAGCATGGTTCGATGATGCCCGAAGATTGGTTTGAGATATTACAACCTTTTGACGCTATATATTATGGGGCAGTAGGCTGGCCAGATGTCGTGCCGGATCATATTTCACTATGGGGATCTCTTTTACAATTTCGCAGAAGGTTTGATCAATACGTCAATTTGCGTCCCGTTCGATTATTTGCGGGAGTTCAATCCCCACTTGCCAATAAAGAGCCGGGAGATATTGATTTTTACGTTGTTCGTGAAAATACAGAAGGTGAATATTCGGCGATTGGTGGGAAAGTATATGAAGGAACGGAGCATGAATTTGTGCTACAAGAATCCATTTTTAGTAAGCGTGGTATTGATAGAATTTTACATTATGCTTTTGAGTTGGCAGAAAAAAGACCCCGAAAAAAGCTAACGAGTGCAACGAAATCAAATGGTTTAGCAATTAGTATGCCTTATTGGGATGAGAGAGTTGAAGAAGTCGCAAAATCTTATCCTAATATTGTGTGGGATAAACAGCATATTGATATTTTATCTGCAAGATTTGTAATGAGCCCTGAGCGATTTAATGTTGTCGTTGCTTCAAATTTATTTGGAGATATTTTATCGGATTTAGGCCCTGCTTGTACGGGAACTATGGGGTTAGCACCATCTGCAAATATTAATCCGGAAAGAACATTTCCCTCATTATTTGAACCTGTTCATGGTTCAGCACCGGATATTTATGGACAAAATATCGCGAATCCTATTGCTATGATTTGGTCAGGAGCTATGATGCTGGACTTTTTTGGAGATATAGAAGGCTGTGAGCAATATAAGAAAGCTCATGACCTAATTTTAGAAGTCATAGAATCAGTTCTAGCGAATGGGCCGCATACTAAAGACTTAGGAGGTATTGCTTCAACAGAAGAAATTGGGGAGGAGATTGTTAAATTGATTAAGCGTTAATAAATAATAAATCCAAAGGAGAGAAGTTATGAAAATAGAAAATAAAAGAAAAAATTTCAGATATACAATATTTTTATTGGTTTTAGTCGTAGCACTAATTAACTATATTGATCGCGGAGCATTGTCATATGCTGGTGCAGAAATCATGGAGGAGTTTGGATTTAATAATAAAGATTGGGGGAGCTTATTAGGTTATTTTGGTTACGGATATATGTTTGGAGCATTAATTGGGGGTGCGTTAGCAGATAGGTGGGGAGCCAAGAAAGTTTGGATTGTCGCGGGAGTAGCTTGGTCTGTTTTTGAGATTATGACGGCTTACGCTGGTGAGATAGGGATGATGCTTTTTGGAGGGTCTGCCCTAGCTGGATTCGCTGTAATGCGTATATTTTTTGGTTTTTCTGAGGGACCGGCATATTCGGTTATTAATAAAACGATAGGAAGTTGGGCGACTAAAAAAGAGAGAGGATTCGTTGTAGGAATTGGATTATTAAGTACTCCATTAGGAGCTTTATTAACAGCGCCTGTTGCAGTTGGTTTATTAACATTAACCGGTAGCTGGCGAGCGATGTTTATTATTTTAGGGGTTGTAGGGCTTTTAGCTATCATAATTCTTATGCGTTATTTTACTAATACGCCTAGAGAAAATAAGTATGTATCCGCAGAGGAATTATTAGAAATTGAAGCAGGACAAGATCGATCATCAACTGAATCTGGCACTATTACTGCGCAAGAAAGCAATTTAAAGTGGTTTGATTTTTTTAAGAGTAGAACATTAGTTTTTAATACTATTGGTTATTTTGCCTTCATTTATGTGAATTTTCTATTATTAACTTGGACCCCACGATTTTTACAGGATCAGTTTGATTATAATTTGTCATCATTATGGTACATGGGAATGATTCCTTGGGTTGGAGCTTGTTTTACCGTTTTGATAGGGGGGAGATTTTCGGATTGGCTTTTCCAAAAAACAGGGAAATTAAGAATTGCGAGAAGTGTCTTTGCGGCAATCGTTCTGTTATTGACGACCCTTTGTTTTTTATCGGTAAATTTAGTAACGAGTGCAGCTGCTGTTATTGCTTTGATTTCAATAGGGAATGCTTTAAATGCCCTCGCAAATACCGTGTATTGGACTGTTGTTATTGATACGACACCTACGAATAAGATAGGAACTTACAGCGGGATGATGCATTTTTTATCTAACATTGGGGCTGTCTTAGCGCCAACTTTAACTGGATATTTAGTCAGTCAATCGGGCTACAGTGCGATGTTTACAGCCGCTGCGGTCGTGACTGGTATCGGAATGTTTTCAATGTTGTTAGTAAGACCTGGGCAGTTAAAATAAAAAGGGGAATAAAGATGAAAATAATAGCGATAGGATCATTAGGTGGTACTGTCAGTATGACAAAATCTGTTCCGGAAGAAGGAGTGACTCCTTCATTAAGAGCAGAAGATTTACTTGCTACTATTCAAAATAACCAATCATTAAAAAACGTGGAAATTATTTCTAAGAATCTATTTCAGGTTCCAAGCAGCCATATTAGTTTTGAAAATATTTTAGAATGTTATGATTGGGCAAAAGAGCAAGTGGAACAAGGAGTTCAGGGAATTGTTTTAACTCAAGGAACCGATACTCTTGAGGAGACTGCATTTTTATTAGATTTAATCTGGGATTTAGATGTACCGCTGGTTCTTACAGGAGCGATGAGATCGCCTGATCAATTAAGTGCTGATGGATCAGCGAATTTACTAGCGGCATTGCTAGTAGCATCTGCAGATAATAGTAGAAATCGTGGTGTCCTTGTTGTTATGAACAATTGGGTATACGAAGCAAAGTGGGTGGAAAAAAAGCATACTTCAGATGTGGACGCATTTCACTCCCAAGTAGGACCTTTAGGAATAGTATTTGAACAGGGCGTTAGTTATTTTAAACAATCTTCTCAACGCTGTTATTTCCCAAAACCTAATTTGATGAATAAAAAGGTTTTTTTATATCAAGCAACCCTAAATGACACTTCAGATATCTTAGATTTAATTTTTAAAGAGATAGATGGGGTGGTTATTTCAGGAGTTGGCGCTGGGCATGTTTCGAAGGAGGTAGCCGAAAAACTATCAATAATTACAGAGCATATTCCTGTAGTTATCGCCTCATCTACATTGTCTGGTTCTACGGCATATAAGACATATGGTTATATAGGAAGTGAAATGGATCTCCAGAAAAGAGGAGCTGTGATGAGTGGCTGGATATCTCCTAAAAAATCTCGAATTTTGGCAACCATAGCCTTATCTAATAATGCAGATGTAGCGGATTATTTTGAGCAGTACCAGAAAATCATGACTTATTGATTATCTTATCTGTCAAACAAGAGGTATAGACGAGTTTTTCTATACTTCTTGTTTTATGAATGGCTCTCTTCAATCAATCCTAAAATTTCGCCGGCTTTAAGGGCAATCCAGAGCTCGACAATATCTTCCATATTGTCGGTTCTTCTGCCGGTGATTTCTTGGATTTTTTGGATACGATACACAAGGGTTTGCTTGTGAATATAGAGCAGTTTTGCGCTCTTCTCCCATGCGCGATCATTGTCTAAAAAGACTTTCAGAGTGGTGAGATATCGTGTATTTCTCGCTTGGTCTTGCTGATATAGCGCACCTAAATTGAGCTCAAAGAGTTTTTTGGCATCTTCAATACTTTTAGGAACGCCATATTTTGTATAGCTATCTTCGGCGTAATATTGGATTGGGTAATTTTTAGAGCTCTTCTTGTAAGCAAGTTTTGCTTCTTTGATTGCATCATTTAATCTCGAAAGAGTTTCTAAAGGATTGCTAATGCCGATAAGTTGCGTATGTGTACTGAGAAGCTCGATGTTGTCGCGATCTGTTAGCATCATGACAAACTCATTTTGCGATTGAATAATGCCGTAAATCGCATGATTGAAGAAGAAGTTTTCATAATGAATATCGGGATTTTTTTGGAAAATCACAATATGGCTATTGGGCGGATTTATTCTAAAATTAGGTAAGCGTTTTTCAATATACGATTCATTCACGCGATCATGCAAAATGTCATCAAATAGCTCTTTCCCAAGTTTAATAAGCTGAGAGAAATTCTCCTTTCTTCCTTCAATATAGAAGCTAAAAAGTAGAATTAAATTTTGTAGAAGATCATTATTAATAGTGTGATCAATAAAAATAAGGGCATAATCCTGCATTTTCAGCGGGAAAATCGTACAAGAATGATCACCTTGTTCAATACGTTGCGTTTTCGGGATTGAAAAATCGAGTTTTACAAGAGAATCCTTCCAGTGAGTAGGATAAGATGCATCGGGAAAGGGCGGTACATCGGGTCTTGATGTGTCTATTAAATAGAGTTCGATATTTAAAAGCACCCGAACACGATCTACCAAGTCATTAATATTATGCTCTTTAATGAGCGATCTTGTATGTTCGTATAAGACTTTAATGAGCTGCTGATTGATGGATTCTTTTTTATCTTTATTTGCATCACTAATAATTTTTGCAATATGCACAAACGGCGTATTGTAATGGCTCATTAAGACCGGAAAACCAACGGCATCCGCCATTTCGTAGAGCGCTGATAAATCGCTCGGTGCATTCATGTTATCGGAGATGATAAGACCGGCAAGTTCCGCATCAATTAAATATTGGAGATATTGTTTCTGTTTCGCAGGATCTTTGGGAATTCCTAATCCTGTTGTCATGATGAGATATTGCGGCAAAACCCACTTACTTGGATTCTCTAATTCAGACGTATGCGCCCAAAGAATCGGGCGTTCAATACCTAATTTTCCTGCTTTTAATGTGATTTTTAATTCTGAACGTTGCATCAATTCTTTGATGGTGAATTGCATTGTCATAAGAGCTCCTTCATACGATCGTATGAGGATACCATATATTTCATTATCTTTGGCTAATTGTCAGAAAAACATGAAAAACTTATGATGATCCACGTCAAGAACAGGGAAGAGCAATCTGCAAAATGATACTGATTCGGTTCGATATGATGTTGTCTGGTTATCTGATAGGAAAGACTCACTCTGGCAACATCATAGAGCGCCTCGTTGGTTGAGGTTTGTAGATTGCTCCCACCTGTTTTAAATAAGAATAATAACACTAAAGTTTAGGCCTTAGGTTTTGTATAAAACGTTTTTAAACGAGTTTTTGAAACGCATAATACGAAACCGCAAATTTCAATCATTTAATTTGGAGAAATCTTTATGTCAGATTTAAAAGCATTACGCGAACAATACGTAGCACAAGGTGTTGGTAACGGTAACTTAAACATTGCAACTTCTGCAAAAAATGCAACTGTAATGACAGAAAGCGGACAAGAGTTCATCGACTTCGCTGGTGCGATTGGTGTAATGAACGTGGGTCACAGCCATCCTAAAGTAATTGCTGCAATCCAAGCTGAACTTCAAAACTTTACACATCCTGGTTTCAACGTTGTAATGTACGAAGGTTATATCCAAGTTTGTAAAAAACTTTGTGAAATGACAGCAGGTGATCACGCGAAGAAAGCAATTCTTTTAAACTCTGGTGCTGAAGCTGTTGAAAATGCTGTAAAAATCGCGCGTAAATTCACTAAAAGAACGGGCGTTGTATCATTCAACCGTGCATTCCACGGTCGTACAAACCTCACAATGGGTTTAACAAGTAAAGTTAAACCATACAAAGAAGGTTTCGGTCCATTCGCTTCAGATATCTACCAAGCACCATTCCCATTTGTATATGAGCGCCCAAGCCACATGAGCGTTGATGAGTACATTGATGACGTAATTGCACGTTTCAATGAATTCTTCCAAGGTACAGTTTCTGCTGAAACTGTTGCATGTATCATCATGGAGCCAGTACAAGGTGAAGGCGGATTTATCGTTCCTCCACAACGTTTCGTTGAGTATGTTTACAACTTCTGTCAAGAACACGGCATTGTTTTCATCGCTGATGAAATTCAATCAGGTTTCTCACGTACAGGTAAATTATTCGCAATGGAACATTACGGAATCGTTCCTGACTTAATGACAACTTCTAAATCACTTGCTGCAGGGATGCCTTTAAGTGCGGTTGTAGGTCGTGCGGAAATCGTAAACACGCCAGGAGCAGGTGAGCTTGGTGGTACATTCTCTGGTAACCCATTAGCATGTGCAGCAGCGCTTGCAGTGATGGATATCGTTGAAAATGACGGTTTGAATGAACAAGCAGAAGTTTTAGGTGCGAAATTAGAAGCATACTTAACAGACGCTCAAAAAACTCATAAATACATCGGTGATGTACGTCGTTTAGGCGCAATGGTTGCAGCAGAATTAACAGATCCAGAAACTGGTAAACCAGATGCAGCACGTACAAGCAAAATTGTTAAATATGCGAACGACAACGGTTTATTCCTTCTTTATGCAGGTTTACACAGCAACGTCATTCGTTTCTTATCACCATTAACAATTACAGATGCAGAGTTAGAAAAAGGTTTAGCAATTCTTTCAGAAGCATTTGCTAACGCATAATTTTAAATCTGAAAAAGATCGTTTAAAACGATCTGCATAAATTCATCTTCCTCTTGAAAAAGGGGAAGATCTTTTGCTTTCAGAATTAATAATCCGAGTAGTAACGCCCTTTTTCTCGTAGAGATGGAAGAAATGGAATGGAGCCATTTTTACAGAGAAAGAAGGGCGTTTTTTTGTGGAAATTTTGTGATGATATCTGTTTATTTATATTTTATGACAGATGTCTGGTAGCTATTTTAAAGCGGTTTTAAATCAATTCTCTTGTATCACAGGGAATGATATAAGGTCGTTGCGATTACGTAATCTTATTAATATAAGGATATAGTTTTTCGTGCTTTGACACTTTGCAATACTTTCTCTTTTCTTCTGAAATATTCAAAGAATTTTCTGATAAATATGCATCATCTTTCAAGTGTGAAATTGCCTTGTTATTGTCATTGTTAGCCGCTAATAATAAAAATTCTTGCGCTTTTGTCGCATTCTTATCTTGTAAGTATTTCTCATAGATCTTATTGTTTTCATCTTTAAAATATAAGAAGGATCAATATCGCTGGCGCGAGATCTTTAAAAGAATGCAAGCATTCGAACCAGCTACAAATCAGCTTATGTTGTGCAGTCGTACTTTCTTGAGCGATAAGGTAAGATGTTTAATAGAATATGGACTTTAGAATTTGCATCATGACTAGCTTTTATTATACACATACAAAAAAAGCCAAGTTTCATGTAGAAAACTTGACCTTTATGGTTTCTTCTTAGTAGAGATTTAAATCTCTAAGAAATTAATCTGCTTTTGGCATAATGACTCTTGGCTGGAATGATTCTGCTTGTGCAATATTCCAAATACTTGAGTAGTAGTTGCTGTCAATATCTTCGCCTAAAAGTGAACCTTCAGGAAGGTAGAAGTGCATATTAGAGAAGAGACGAATTTCATTTTCAGAAGAGCGCATCACAAGATGTTGAGGTAACAATTTAGATGGATGCGAAACCCCTGCAGAAGATAAAATCTCTGCTAAAGCATGAAGTGTATTGTGATGGAAGCTCTTAACGCGTTCCATTTTGTCTTCAACCACTAACGCTTTTTGACGAATAGGATCTTGTGTTGCAATTCCTGTTGGGCAGGTATTTGTATGACAGCTGCGTGATTGAATACAACCCAATGAGAACATGAATCCACGAGCTGAGTTTACCCAGTCTGCACCGATCGCAAGTGTTTTTGTAATATCAAATGCTGTGATAATTTTACCACTTGCACCAATACGGATTTTGCTACGAAGTCCTGTTCCTACTAAAACGTTATGAACAAAGAGTAAGCCTTCTTGTAAAGGTGTTCCGATATGATCAGAGAACTCAATCGGCGCTGAACCTGTTCCGCCTTCTTTACCATCGACAACGATAAAGTCAGGAAGGATATTCGTTAAAAGCATTGCTTTTGCAATCGCCATGAATTCCCACGGATGGCCGACACAAAGTTTGAATCCAACTGGTTTTCCACCACTTAAATCACGAAGTGTTTTGATGAATTCTAACAATTCAATCGGTGTTGAGAATGCACTATGGTTTGCCGGAGAGATACAATCTCTATCTCTAGGAACACCACGAGTTTCCGCAATTTCTTCACTAATTTTATCTTTAGGAAGAACACCACCATGACCTGGTTTTGCACCTTGGCTGAGTTTGATTTCAATCATCTTTATTTGAGGATCTGCTGCTTGCTCTTCAAATTTTACAGGATCAAAATGCCCATCGTCAGTACGGCAACCGAAGTAACCACTACCAAGCTCCCAAATCAGATCTCCACCTTGACGGCGATGATATGGGCTGATTCCACCTTCTCCGGTATCATGTGCGAAGTTACCAAGCTTTGCACCACCATTTAAAGATTCAACGGCACGAGCACTAAGAGCACCAAAGCTCATTGCTGAGATATTTAAGATCGATGCAGAGTAAGGGTGTAAACAGTCATCCCCACCAATCGTTACACGGAAGGTTGCAGGATCTGCTTCCGGCACTGTAGACATTGAATGCGTTACAAATTGATATCCAGGTTCATATACATTTTGTAATGTACCAAACGCTAATACAGAGTCTTGCGCAATGTTTTTTGCACGTGCATAAACTAATTTTCTTTGTGCATGCGTAAAAGGAACAGGATCGCTATCTGATTCAATAAAGTATTGACGAATTTCCGCACGGAAATGCTTAAGAATGTAACGAAGATTTCCTACGATAGGGTAGTTTCTACGAACAGAATAAGTATTTTGTGAAATATCAATAATCCCAACAAGCGATAAGAAGCCTGTTATTCCTGTTAATACCCACATTGTGGTGGTATGTTCAGCATAAAATATGCCGTAAATAGTGAAGGATAATACGAAAATTAAGGGAAGATAACGCCCAAATCGAGCAGCGAGATGCATGTCGGGGAGCTCCTATAAATTTGTTGTTGATAAGATGAGGGTAAAAGAGCCACTATCATAACGTATTCCACAACTTTATTTTAGAAATATTTATGCATAAGTGAACATATTTTCACTATTCTAACACTCTTTTATTTATAGTTGCATGCAATAGATTTTTACCCCGAAACTCTTATATAATGCTTATTATGAAAAATAATGAAATAAACCCATGGGATGACGAGATTGTTCCCCGTAAAAGATTAGAAGAAAGCCGAGTTGCTGGTAGTAAATTGCGCAATGTTCAGATGGAAATTGGGCAGTTATCTCGCCGAAGAAGCCCATCGAATCCTTATCAGATGCTCACGATTTATCTAAAAAGATCCCTTCAACTCACTTATATTGAGCCATGGTTTCAAGCTTTTTTGCCACCAAGGCTAAAAGGACGACTATTTGTGGCCTCTATCGGCAAGCGTTATTGGATAATTGGCACAACAAGAGCAGAGTTTGGTGCGGCATTTAACTTCTATCATAAAGAGATTCGCCATTCTCTCGAGAGTCATCTCAATAAAATTTCTAAAAAGCGTTGGCGTATTCCCCCCTTTAGAGTATCTGTCATGCCGGAAAATCCTAATGATCGTTCTTTTGATAAAGAACTTGCCGCATTGATGGAAATTAAATCGGTGCCGATGAAGTCTAAAGAAGAAAAGCGCGCATTAAGGGCGAAAAAGCGTGAAGAGATTGCCGAAAATGAAGCGGAAATCGCAATGGAACGTACGAAAGCAAGCAAGATTATTACAGAACTTGCTTCCCAATTAGATCAATATGAGAGCCGCAGTGGAAGACGATAGAGAATTCAAAGAAACATTCACATTAGAGGAGTCGTTTCAAGATGATCATCAGGATCATCAGCAAATATCAGAATCTGATTCGCTATTAGAAGTGGATGAAGCAAATTTTGATACTATTCTGAGCGATGCGGAAGCGGAAGCCGCAGAGCGAAAGCTTTGGCGTTATTGGCGAGAAAGAGCGATGAATTTCTTGGTGCGCCGTGAGCATAGTGAAGTGGAGCTTCGGCAAAAATTGACGCAAAGAGAATGTCCGGCATGGTTAGTGGATGACATTATTGAATGGCTCTATGAACAGAACTATTTGAGCCTTGAGCGATTTGCTTATAGTTATAGTAAAAATCGTGCGAGTTTAGGATATGGCCCGATTCGTATTCGCCATGAGCTCGCTTCCATGCATCAACTGTCGAACAGAGAGATTCAGGAAGCTTTTTCGGAAGTGAATTGGCAAGAAGCCAAAAACACTGCCGAGCGAAAGATTAAACAGACAGATCCTTATAAATACAAAGCGGCGCTTTATCGGCGTGGATTTTTAGAAGATGAAGAATAAGTCGAGCGTTTTATTGCCTTCGTTATTGTCAATTATCATTCAAGAATGGAGCGCTTTTGATCTATCTCCATCGTTTTAAAAAAATCTAGGTATAATAAATAGCACAATATTTTGAGTTGGGAATTAGAGGAAAACACATGGTATTAGATGAACAGTTGCAGAAGTATGGCTTAAGCTTTCAAGATCTTCAAAATCGTGAAGGATTAATCGCAGTTGATACCCTTTATCAACAAATACTGCCAGAAGAAGTATTACAAACTTTCTTACAGTGGAGACGTGGAGAAGCGAGCTTTACTGCAATTGAAGAGTCTGAGTTTCAAATTGAGTTAGGGAAATATCTCAATACATTTATTGCGCAGCTGTTCGGAATTGAAGAAGAAGCGGAAGCGCTTATTTTCCGTGCCGGCGGTTATGATCGTTTAATGCTCTTTAAATCACAGTTTATTCAACGTGGTGCAAAGCGTTATCGTCAGCCGATTGAAGGAACGTTTGAAGAGCATCATGAGGCTCTACTTAAAACCATTGGCGCAAAAGATGAAGATCCCGAGTTAGAAGCGGAAATTGCCAATTATGCGCTCACATTAGATCCTGAAACAGATGCCAATAAAATTGAACAAATCTATCAATGGGCAGTGTTAGCGGAGAAAGATCCTGTTGGCATTGAACGTGTGAAAGATTGGATTGTTTTCAAATTCCCGGCAAGATTAGATTTTGATCATTTAGTGGATACCAAAGAAGCGACTTTCCAAGGCATTCCGGTAAAAGTCGGCGCAAAACCCCTTCGTCAGCGTGATGGTTTTGATTTGACGGATCATCGTATGGATCGTTACGAGATTGCGAGCGAGATCGAATATTGTAAATATTGTCATGATCATGATGGCGATTTCTGTAGCATTGGTTTCCCTGTTAAAAAAGGCGATCCAGCGCAAGGATTCCGTAAAAATCCGTTTGAAGAAACATTAACAGGTTGCCCATTAGATGAGATGATCTCAGAAATGCAACGCCTTGAGAAAGATGGTTTATCCATCGGTTCTTTGGCGATTACCATGGTTGAAAACCCAATGGTACCGGCAACAGGACATCGTATTTGTAACGATTGTATGAAATCGTGTATCTATCAGCGTGCGGAACCTGTGAATATTCCTCAAATTGAAACAGGTGTTCTCTCAACCGTTTTACACTTACCATTTGGCGTTGAAATTTATAACCTTCTTGCAAGATGGAATCCACTTAAGCCAGCAGATTATCTGCCGGCAGAAATGAATGGTCGTAAAGTGCTCGTTGCCGGAATGGGACCTGCAGGATTTACGATGACGCATTATCTTGCACAGCAAGGCTGCCATGTTGTGGGAATTGATGGACTTAAAATTGAACCATTGCCGGCAAAATTGTTGAATGAACCGATTGAGTCTTGGTCTGCATTAGAAGAGAAACTTGGCGATCGTGTACTTGCCGGATTTGGTGGTGTTGCGGAATATGGTATTACCGTTCGTTGGGATAAAAACTTCCTGAAACTCATCTATTTAACCCTTTCTCGCCGTCAAAATGTGGATATTTACGGCGGTGTGCGTTTGGGCGGAACTTTAACGCTCAAAAATGCCTTTGATTTAGGATTTGATCACGTATCGTTAGCGGTGGGAGCTGGGCTTCCACGAGTTCTCAAGATTGATAACTCGCTCGCAAAAGGGATGAAACAAGCTTCAGACTTCTTAATGGCGATGCAATTAACGGGCGCTGCGAAAGATAGCTCGATTGCAAACCTTCAAGTAAGATTGCCGGCAGTTGTGATCGGTGGCGGTTTAACGGCGATTGATACGGCAACAGAAGTGCAAGCGTATTACATTAAACAAGTTGAAAAAACGTTGAATCATGTAGAAGTTCTCGGCGAAGAGAAGATTCGTGAGAATTTATCGCCGGAAGATAACGAAACATTAACAGAATTTTTAGCTCATGGTTTAGAAGTACGTGAAGAGCGTGAAAGAGCAAAACTTGCCGGCGTTGCACCAAACTTCATTCCCCTTATTGATAAATGGGGCGGCGTAATGATTGCCTATCGCCGTACAATGCAGGAATCTCCGGCATATACGTTAAACCATGAAGAAGTGACGAAAGCGTTTGAAGAAGGGATTCACTTTGGGGAAGAGCTCAATCCATTAGGTGTTGAATTAGACCAATATGGCCATGTAAAAGGCATTCGCTTCAAAAAATCAGGTGAAGAAGATGTCACAGTTCCGGCAAGAGCGGTATTAGTTGCAGCAGGAACATCACCAAATACGATTTACGGCACGGAGTATCCGGGTTCTATTGAAATTGAAGATAAACATCATTTCCAAGGATATGATCTTGACGGTAATTTAGTGCCGTACAATTGGGGAACGAATAATAAGGAAGCATTTGCGCCATTCACATCTTATCGTGAAGGCGAAAAACGCGTTTCTTACATCGGTGATACGCATCCTGTGTTTAACGGCAACGTCGTAAAAGCGATTGCCAGTGCGAAGAAAACTTCTCCATTTATTATGGAAGCGTTAGAAAAATTGCCGGTAAATGAATTATCGAATGATGCATTGGCACTCACGATGAGAGAAGGTTTAACGGCAACAATTCAATCTATTGATTCCTCCAATCCAACGGTTTGTGAAGTTTGGGTAAAAGCACCGATGGCAGCACAAAACTTTAAACCAGGGCAATTCTTTAGAATGCAGACGTTTGAAACGGGCAGTGAAATCGTCGATGGCACGCGTTTACAAATCCCACTTTTAACAGTTTCCGGCACAGGTTCGACAGAAGATGCCGTGCGTTTATTGGTATTCCAATGGGGAACAGGTCAGCGCTTGATTCCATCCCTTAAACCCGGCGATCAAGTAGTGCTTGCAGGTCCAACAGGAGCGCCGACAGATCTTCCAACCGGAAAAACGATTTTAGTCGTTGCCGGACGTTGGGGCGCTGCGGTGATGCTCGATATCGGTTTTGCCCTTAGAAGTGCCGGCAATAAAGTGATTTACCTTGCGGCAATGGGTTCTAAAAACGATGTGGATCATATGGATGAACTCGAAGCGGGTGCAGATCAAATTATCTGGGCGGTAGGAAAAGGCGATCCGATTGAAGCTCGCCGTCCGCAAGATCATTCTGTGGTGGAATGGGATGTGATTAAACTCATTAAAGAGCTTGATGAGCAAGGCATTGTCGATATGAGCGAAGTAGATCGTTTAATGGCGATGGGTTCTACCGGCATGCTCAAAGGCTTCCAAAAAGAGCTTTCAGAAGGCGGCACATTGCATGATCGCTTCAAAGAAGATGTTCATGTTACAGGAACAATCGGAAGCCCGATGCAATGTATGATGAAAGGGGTTTGTGGGCAATGTTTACAGTGGCAGATTGACCCTGTAACAGGCGAGCGCACACAAGCAGTATTTACCTGTTCTCAGCAAGATCAAGTGCTTAAAAATGTAGATTTAGATAACCTTACGGCAAGAACAAGTCAAAACAGATTGCCGGATATTATCTCTTCTCATTGGTTAACGCATGTTTTAGCGGAAAAGAAAAAGCTCGATGAATCTTCGGATTCTGAAGCATAAATCTAAAACTGTAAAACTGAATTTTAGATAAAGCTAAAAAGCATTAAAGAAAAGCTATCGGATGATCAACATTCGATAGCTTTTTATCTTTGTAAAGGGATTGATCCTGTTGGTACGAGATCTGCAGAAGTATGCAAACATCTCTGGCGCGTGATATTTACAAGCATGCAAGCATTCGAACCCGCCATGAATCAGTTCCAGTTATAGAGTGGTTTTGGATCAAAAGTCTAAGAAGGACGAATATTGCTGGCACGGGATATTTACAAGCATGCGAACCAGCCATAAATCAGCTCCATTTACAGAGTGGTTTTGGTTTAAAAACTAAGAAGAGCAAACATTGCTGGCGTGTGATATTTACAAGCATGCAAGCATTCGAACCAGCTATGAATCAGCTGATATTTCACAATCAGGCATTTTTTAATGAAGGATGCTTATTAGATATTAGATATTAGATATTAGATATTAGATATTAGATATTAGAAACTCTTAGAAATCTTCAACCTTGATCACATCATATGCCGGCACTTCGTATGGATGCGCTCGTTTCATGGCATTGACGGCATCTTGAATGAGTTCTTTTTTGACGACTAATTCTACTCGCCATTCAGGTACAGTTTTAATTTCATCAATCACTCCGGAATAAGGATCGCTTCCGGCGAGAGGTTTAAATTGTCCAACGCCGAGCACTTGCCAAGCGCAATGGGAGTAGTTATCAATATTTCCACCACCGACTTGAAAAATCGCTTCTTTTACAAGTTCTACATGAGAATCGGGTACAAAAAAGATGAGTTTATACATGCAAAGGTTCCTTTTTAGGTAGAATAGATCGTTCCATCGATACAATATTAAAGAATCAGTTTACGGGAATTTAGGAGATCAAATGAAAAAGTTATTAGGAATTGGATTACTCGGCGGTTTTCTTGCAGCATGTGCTTCTTTTTCGGGAGAAACCGTGATGTTAAAAATTGCTTCTTCACAAGCTAATTGCGTGGGTATTGTGCCGCAAAAATGCCTATTGGTAGAAGAGATTACCGATATTAAAACGGCTTCTAATAAGACTGAGGAATGGTCTTATTTTTATAGTAATATCGAAGGGTTCAACTATGAGCCAGGGTTTGAATATATTGTGGAAGTGCAAAAAACGCCACGTGAGAATGTGGCAATGGATCAATCTTCTATTATTTATCGTTTAGGAAAAGTTGTGAGTAAAGAATCAAAAACCTCTAACAATATGCCAAAAACCTTGAGCATGACAAAGCTTCGATCAGCAAAATAAAGTAGTGATTCATGGAATTTTATTACAATCCGCCCATTGTTCCGTGGCTTGATATTCTCTATCACGATGATGAAATCATGGTGGTAAACAAGCCGGCGGAGCTATTATCTGTTCCCGGAAAAGCGGTGGAGCTATGGGATAGCGTGATTACAAGAGTGCAGTGGCAATATCCCAATGCCGAAACGGTGCATCGGCTAGATATGTCTACAAGTGGGATTTTAGTCATTGCGCTGACGAAATCAGCCGAGCGAGAATTAAAGCGCCAATTTAGAGAGCGAGAAACCTCCAAGCGTTATATTGCCGATGTTTGGGGCTTGATGGAAGAAGATGGTGGCGTGGTGGATCTGCCATTAATCTGCGATTGGGAACAGCGTCCAAAACAGATGGTGTGCTTTGAAAGAGGCAAAAATGCCAAAACTGAATATCGAGTTCTGTTTCGCAATGAAGCCGAAAACTTCACACGAGTGGAGCTGACTCCAATTACCGGAAGATCGCATCAGCTCAGAGTGCATCTATTATCGTTAGGGCACGTGATTTTAGGCGATCGTTTTTATGCAGAAGGCAAAGCATTTACCTCAAGAGATCGTTTAGCACTTCACGCAAGTGAGCTTGCTTTTCAACATCCTGAAACAGGCGAAACCTTACATTTCAAAGCACCGGCAGAGTTTTAGTTTCGATATGTTTACGAGCGATATATTCGTTATTATTGGCGCAATAAGATTAGCTCAATAAGATTTTTTGCTATAACTATTGTTAAATAAAAAGCCCTAATCAAGGGCTTTTTATTACGAATATTTGCTAAGGACTTTAAAAGTTAAATTACCTTTTTTCTTTTTCAGAACTTGTACCAAAACCTAAATCAACGATTTCATAAAAATCATCTTTTCTTCTTAAGGCATTCTCAGAAAACTCTATAAAATTAACCTTTTCAAAATGATCAATTTTATTATCGTCTTGATTTTTATTAAATCTCTTCACAACTGTAGCATAATGTTCAGGATAAACCCTCTCCATTTCCCGCATTTCTTTTTCCAACACAAGCTCAGGATAAGGGTATAAAACCATTTCTTTTTCGTTTTCTAGCCGATCTTCTCTTCTAGTTTTAAAGATTTTGATCCCATGATTTGTTCTAGCTCTAATTACCCCCATCCCGTTAGTAATATCGCAAATTAAAGGATGTAAAAGACGATCTGATGAGTACTTATCACTACCAAACTTTCTGACTCTATCACTAAAGTCAACATCTAATGCAGTTTGTATAAAATTAGTATGCCGTACCTGTTTGTTATTTTGGTTATAAATAGCTTGCTTATAAAAAAATAAACTACAATCAAAACTATCTACCTTAGCGTTATAACCATCTAATATTATAGGTTTTTCTAGGAATCTTTTTATTTCTACATTTTTGATTTCAAGCACATAGTCGTAGATCACTACAGCTCTATCTTTTAAATTTGTAAAATATACATCCAGTATTCTTGAATTTAATGCATTTGCTTTTAAATAAATGCCACACTCGATATAAATTCCAGATTTTCTCTTGTGACTTAAAAATGCAATCATAAATCCTAGTAATGCTAGCTCTACGGCAAAGATAGTAGCTATAGTGCTCGCTACATCTAGCAAGTCATTTTTATCATCAATAATATCATCCCATATTAGCGTTATTATCGAAATGAAAACTAATATAAGTGTAGCCAAAGTTCCCCATTCAATTCTGCGCTCTTTTCCAATTTTTATATCTACATTTATTATATAAATCAGAATGAGAATATATATTATACTGCCTGCTAATAAAACACCTGTCCCAACCGCTCTTTCAGGACTAAACTCCGTAAAGGATAATAAAGATGCGATTATAATAGCCACGATTATAAGAGCGCCCGTTATCACTTGAGTAACAGAAAAAAACTCTTTTTCTCCTTTTTTAGATAACGATAGCAATACTTTGCAACATCCTAAAATAAAATTTAAAATCAAGGCTGATATTATTGTTACAGCGCAAGCCAATAAACAGGCTACCAAAAAACCAAATATAACTGAAACCACACTTACTCTCCCAAAATAGTATGAAAAGCATTATTGCCTATAAGCAGAGGATTTCAAGTTTTGGATTGTTCGGACAATAAAAAAGCCCTGAGAAGGGCTTTGCATAAATTTAGTCTTTATAGAACGAGTTTTGAACTTTTTAAGCTATGAAGATTTCTTAAGAAAGAATCTTAAATTGCGAAAAGTACTTTTTTCTCGTCTTTGAGTAATTCATAAACTTTGTCGATATGACCTTGTTCAGTGACAAATACATCAATCGTTAAAGAGAGATATTTGCCTGTTTTACTTAAATTGCGTTTGATACGATCGTGATCTAATTTTGGATCAACTTGTGTCATCAATGCAATAATGGTTTCTTCGAAATCATCCGTGTTTTCGCCGGTAACTTTGAATGCGAAATGGGTTGGAAATTCGATGAGGGATTCGCCTGTTTCAGGATTAATCATGATATTTTTCTCCAAGTAGTTTTACCGTCTTTGTCTTCAAGTGCAATGCCAAGAGCGCTGAGTTCATCACGAATACGATCTGATTCAGCCCAATTTTTATTGGCGCGCGCGTCATTTCTAGCAACAATCATTGCGTCGATATCAATCCCGAGATCTTCGCTATCACCTTGCAAGAATGCTTCTGGTGATTGTTGTAATAAACCGAGTACAGCGCCGAGCTCTTTTAAGATTGTGTAATAGAGCGCGTCGTTGGTTTTGTTGTATGCCGTTGCTGCTTCATACAATATGGAGATCGCAAGTGGAGAATTAAAGTCATCATTCATCGCTGCGTAAAATTTATCCACTAATGGATGCGATTCAGGGAATGCCGGAATCTCTTTTGGCACTTCGCTAAGCGCCGTATAAAGGCGGCGAAGCCCATTTCCTGCTTGTGCAATGGTTTCATCAGAGTAGTTGATATGACTACGATAATGCGCATTAAGAATGAAAAATCTTAATACTTCCGCAGGATAGCGCTCCAAAATTTCCCGAATTGTGAAGAAGTTTCCGAGGGATTTACTCATTTTTTCGTTATCAATATTGATAAAGCCATTGTGCATCCAGTAATTTGCCATTGGATGATCATGACAACCTTCTGATTGTGCGATTTCACATTCATGATGCGGGAATTTAAGATCCATACCGCCGCCATGAATATCAAAATGTGTGCCGAGTTCTTCAGCGCTCATCACAGAACATTCAATATGCCATCCTGGTCTTCCTGGGCCATAAGGAGAATCCCATGCAGGTTCGCCTTCTTTTGCATGCTTCCATAAAACGAAATCTAAAGGATCTTCTTTAAATTGATCTACAGCAACACGCTCGCCAGAGCGAAGTTCATCAATAGCTTGATTAGAAAGCTTGCCGTAATCCTTAAATTCACGAACACGATAGTAAACATCGCCATTATCGGCAGGATAAGCCAAACCTTTGTCGATCAGGACTTGAATCATCTCTAACATGCCGGCAATATGTTCCGTTGCTCGAGGTTCTTGATCGGGTTTTAAGATATTAAGCGCATCACAATCTTCATTCATCTTGTCGATAAATTCAGATGTTAATTCTTGGATAGTAATATTACGCTCATTGGCACGAGCGATGATTTTATCGTCGATATCTGTGATATTACGCACGAATTTTACATTGAAATTTCTGTGGCGGAAATAACGATTAATCATGTCAAATGCAACTAAAGAGCGAGCATGACCGATGTGACAATAATCATAAACCGTCATTCCACAAACATACATATTAATGTGATTAGGATTGATGGGAGCAAAGGGTTCTTTCTTTCGCGTTAAGCTATTGTAAACTTGAATCATTGTATTTATTCTCAATTCTCTAATTAGTCACGAACAAGTGGATGCAACATTTTAGCGTATCTTTCCTCACAATGATATGCACGAAGGATAAATCGCTCAATCCTCCTATTTAGGAGGATTTTTTCCTGAAATATCCCGTGATAACCGATTTAGAATATTCAGCAAAAGGGCGACAGATGTCTGAGAAAGAAGGTTGAGCAGATAGATGAATGTGATGGGAATAAGATGAATGAATTGATTTGAATCAAGTAGTAAATCCTATTGTGAATCGTTGTGTTATAATTATCATTCTCATTTGCACGCCGAATCATTCAGGAAATATCTCTAAAATGATTCTAAAAATGCGCTTGTAATGAAGTCTTACAATGATATTTTGTAAAGCATATTGTAATGATCTTAAATACGACTTCTCAAATTTTTTACTTAAAGTGAATCTCTGATTTTATGGCTATTTTTACCCCGAAAAAACTTCCTAATGCACCGCTTTTAGTCGTCATTATTACTTTGATGGGCGCATTTGCACCGATGTCGATAGACCTCTATTTGCCGGCATTTTTACAGATGCAAGAAGGCTTTGCGACTACAGATGCAGAAGTGAAAAAGACCTTAACGCTCTTTTTAGTCGGGCTCTGTATCGGCATGATGTTCTACGGCACATTGTCAGATAAATATGGGCGTAGAAATATCATTTTGATCGGCGCTGTAATCTACTCTTTCACAAGTATTGCGAGCACATTTGTCTCAAGCATTGAAGGATTGCAATGGCTCCGTTTAATCCAAGCCATCGGCGCCGGCGCTTGTATGGTTGTGGGAAGAGCGGTTATTCGGGATGTTTTCAAAGGGAAACAAGTTGCTGTCATGATGTCTGTGGTACAAGTCATTATGATGATTGCACCGCTTCTTGCGCCACTTCTTGGCGTGGCAATGCTCTATATTTTTGATAGCTGGCGAGCGCTTTTCTGGGTGCTCACTTTCTTTGGTTCTATGGCATTTCTCCTCACGTTCTTCTTTTTGCCGGAAACCTATAAAAAGGAAGATCGCCCGCAAATCACTATTGCCGAAACCTTTAAAAATTACTTCTTAATCCTGCAAGATCGCCGTTCTTTAGGCGCGATTTTAGGATGTGCATTGCCGGCAGGAATCACGTTTGCTTACGTAACGGGCTCATCATTCTTATATCAAGATCAATATGGATTATCTGAATTTATGTTCAGCATTCTCTTTGGCTTGAATATTGTCGGTGTGATCGTGAGCGCACTTTTAAATATCTTCTTACTTCGCCGATTCAGTGTGCTTTCGCTCATTCTCTTTGGCTTAATTTGGATGAGTATTTCCGGCATCGTCATGCTCACAATTGGCGATAAATCCGTCTTTGGCTTCTTTATCTCTACATTTTTATTAATGTGCGTTTCCGGATTTATCGGCAATAATCTTGTCTCGCAAATTATCGAGCTCAACTACAATAGGGCAGGTGCGGCAATGGCGCTGAACTCGGCAACACAGTTTTTTGTAGGATCAATCGCGAGCTTAATCGTGACGCATTATCAGCATCTCCTTGTGCCAGTAATGGGCGTTTCAGGAATTTTTGGTGCGATTGCCTACTTCTGGTTGTATCAACCTTGGAAGAAAGTATCAAAGGTTGAAGAGAATGATGATCAAAAAGAACCTCAAGCAACTTCCGTAGAGAAGTCCGCATAAGAAAGCATGATGGTTTGATGACATATCTAATGTCATGAATAGAAGAGAATATATTTTAAAAGAGCGTATTTACTACTTGAAAGAGTAATAAAATACGCTCTTTTTTGTTGCGGTCGTTTTCATGATTTTGGCATGATCAATGAGAGGATGCTTGATCTAAACAGTATTTAATATTCGTTTTGAATATTATTGCTATATTAGTTCATAGTGATGATTCATAAGAATTTTTTAAAAATAAAGCAACATTCTGATGGCCTTTACATTCTTTACAAGTTAATACACGGACTTCACAACTTTTAAAATGATTCGGGAATAATAGCCTTATTATCAACGAACCACAGGAATCATTATGAAAAAATTATTGGGTATATTTTCGGCGCTTTCGGTATTTTTAGGATTGAATGCCGGCATGACAATGGCGGCGCCAGTTCAGGAAATCACGATTAAAACGGAGTTGGCATATCCTGTTGTATTAAGCTCTGGGATATCTCAACCGAACTTTTTAAGAGTATCTTTGAAAGGATTTGAGCTTGCGGAAGCAGAACAGCGCGTGCCGTTAAATCTTGTATTAGTCGTGGATAGATCGGGTTCTATGCATGGCGAGAGAATCGAAAAAGCGAGAGAAGCTGCGATTATGGCAGTGAATATTATGGATGAGAGAGATACATTATCCATTGTGGCTTACGATAGCGGTGTGGAAGTTGTGATTCCAGCGACATTAGTCAAAGATAAAAAAGCCATGATTCAGAAGATTAATAATCGATTACAACCTCAAGGAATGACGGCGCTGTTTGCCGGTTTAAGCAAAGGCATTGAGGAAGTGAGTAGAAATATTGATCCGAATAAAGTTAATCGAATTATCCTGTTATCCGATGGCCAAGCAAATACCGGACCTTCATCCGTTCCGGAGTTAGTGGAGTTAACGAAGCTTGCGACTCAAAAAAATATCTCCGTGAGCACGTTAGGGATTGGTCATGATTATAATGAAAACTTAATGGCGGCAATCGCCAACTATAGCGACGGAAATCATGCGTATATTGCGGAAATTCAAGATTTGGAAAAAGCGATGGATCGAGAGTTCCGAGATTCCATGTCGGTTGTGGCGCAAAACTTCACGATTACCATTGAATTGCCGGAAGATGTAAAACCGATTCGCTTGTTAGGTCGTGATGGCGAAATTAAAGGTCGTGAAGTCACGGTAAATATGAATCAAATCTATGCGAATCAAGAAAAATATGTGTTGTTAGAAATTGAACCAATGACGGGAAATGCCGGCGATGACAAAATCGTTGCGAATGTTCATACGCAGTATTTAGATATTTTTACCCAAACATTGAAAGATAAAAATGAGGATATCCGTTTGCAATTTACGGCAGATGATCAAATTGCACTGCAATCTCTGAATCAAGATGTGATTGTGAAAGCGCTGACGCAAGAGATTGTTGCAAGACAAAAAGAAGCGGTAGATTATCTTGAAGCAGGGAATTATGATGCTGCAAATCGCTCTCTTGAACTTGCGAATTTAAGTGATGCGGGTTCTAGAATTGGACTAAAAGGAAGTGAAGACCTTGGGAACAACAATCCCGTAATCTATGATTCAGCATATGGTTTTGTGCAAGAGAATAGTTCTCCCGCTAGGATGGCAATATTGGGTATGACAGGGGATTGGGGAACTTTCACGGCAGGAAAGCAAGATAATCCATTCCATCAGTCTTTGGAAGAGCTCGCTGAACTTGAAAGTTCTACGGAAGATCTTCAAAAAATTATGATGAATTCTAGCGCTCAAAACTCAACTGAAATGAATCAAGTGAGAAAAGAAGTGATTCAGAATATTCATGAGCAGAAAACGCAGAACAAAACACAAAATAAAGCGTCTAGCAAAGATTTAGAACCATCAGAAGATAAAGATGAAGACAAAGATAAGGATTTAGATACATCAGAAGATGAAAAAGAAGAGGAAGAAGTCTTAATAATAGAAGATAAACATAGATATCATCATTATTAAAATGATTTATGGCATAATTCAATAATCTATATTTAATAACCTACATTTTGTAGGTTATTTTTATTGGAAGTGATGATCTTCATTGTTGATGGCATTTATCCTGAGAACTCATAAAGGCTCATATGATTCAGCGTTCTTCTAAATTTTTCGTGATATATATTCTGATGAGTTTGGCAATCATCGGTATTGTGATTTTTATGGGAAGTCAAACCATCGCTTATCGTGCCGAAATGCAAGATAAAGCGGAAATTTTGAGAGCAGAATCTGTTTTAGAGAATGTTGAAAGTATCATTATGAAAGAGATTCAGAAGCTTGAAACCATGCTCGAAGAATTTACGATGACGGAATCTTTTGAAATGCCGGCAGGAGTAGAAAATCTATTTCAGATTGAGTATAACCATCTCGTTTATCCAGAGATTGGAACGCAGTTAACGCATAAAGAGCAAGAATTTATGGAGATATTGCAGCCCATTATGGAAGATCGGGGAAGATTAAATCGAGCATATCCGAGGGAAGATGGCAAGGTTGTTACAAAGGGTTGGTATCTGCTCTATCATCAAAATCTGCCCGTTTGGATTTATTGGACGCAGACTGAAAAAGGAATTACTGGCTATCAAATCTCATATATTTATCCTTTGACGGAGATTTTAAATCGTTTGGCGGATTTGGAAAATAATGATTCTGTCGTTGTGATTGAAGAGAATGGGAATCTACTTTTTCAGCAACAGGAAAATCGGGAAAGTAATCAATTATATGCCGAGAAAACACTGGAATTTCCTCTCAGTTATTGGCAATTAAAATATTATAGTCCGCCGTATCAACCATTTTGGATTTATCTGCTTGGCGCATTCTTTATCGGGATATTTGTGTTGTCGATTATTTGGTTTTTACATCGAATTTATCGGGAATATGAGGCAACTAAACGAACCGCTGAACAGCAAGTGAATTTCGTGAGCCAAGTGTCTCATGAACTGAAAACACCGCTGACCAATATCTCTCTCTTTTCAGAACTATTGAAAGAAACTAATGCATCTTCAGAAACGAATCAATATAGTGGCATTATTCATTCTGAAAGCTTGCGATTATCCCGCTTGATTCAAAATATTTTAAACTTTACTAAAGCTCGCAAGATGCATTTTTCAGAGATTGATTTGGTAGAAACGTTACAGAATTTATATGTGGTATTTGAGCCTTCTTTTACTTCTAAAAATTTAAAATTGAACTTACGATTGCCGGAGAAATTCGACATCTATTCCGATCAAGATGCCATTATTCAAATTGTGAGTAATTTTTTAAGTAATGCCGAAAAGTATGGTGCGATGGGCGAAAAAGTAGATCTTTCATTAATGATGATAGAAGAAAAAACGATTATTGAAGTACGAGATTACGGGATAGGAATTTCAGGAAAATACCTTCAGAAAATTTTCACGCCTTTTTTTAGAATTCATTCAAATATTACCGAAGGCGTTGCCGGCACCGGCATTGGGCTAACGATTTCTGCAAAATTAGCAGAAGCGATTCACGGCGAAATTACCGTTCATCCACAGGAGCAAGGAGTGGCATTTAGGCTGATATTATGAAAATATTAATTGCAGAAGATGATCCCAATATTCGCTTTGGTTTAGAGCAAGCGCTGAAATCGGAAGGTTACGAGCTGATCTTGGCGGAAAATGGCGCAATTGCTTTAGAGAAATTTCAGGCGGAAAATCCTGACTTCATTATTTTGGACATCATGATGCCGGTAAAAGATGGCTATTCCGTATGCCGAGAAATACGAAAAGTGAATGATCATGTGCCGATTCTCTTTCTATCTGCCAAAGATGAAGAAGTTGATCGTGTCATTGGACTTGAACTTGGTGCAGATGATTATCTCGGTAAACCCTTTGGCATTCATGAAATCAGAGCCAGAATTAAAGCGATTCTAAAACGGTGTCATAGAAATAATGCCGGAAATCTTAACAATATGAGAAATTCTGGAGATTTTGGAAATGGCGATAATCTAGATTTAGATCATTTGAATAATGCTTCAGGAAAACGCAAAAAGACTATTCAGCTTGGCGATTGGGAAATTTCTCCCGCAAATCTTACGGCAACTAAAGAGCATAAAGTTATTTCTCTAACGATTCGAGAGATGAAAATCATCGAATTATTAGTGCAAGAAGAGAACAATATCGTTACAAGAGATGCATTATTTAATCACGCTTGGGGATATGATTTCATGCCCAACAGCAGAACGCTCGATCAGCATATCTCTAAAATTCGAAAACTATTTGAAGAAGATCCGCAAAACCCAGCTCTCATTAAAACCGTGCATGGAATGGGATATCGATATTGCCGCAATTGAGTAGTTTTGAAAAGATGATAAGAAAGGGTAACGATATGCCGGAAAAAGTGTTCAATGAATATGAGCTTCATGATTGCTTGATTCATGGATACCAAATGATTTATGAAGAGCTAGATAGAGAATTAATCATTGATATTGGCTATATCTTAGAAGCGCAAGTCATTGATCTTCCTTTTCAGTTTTTGCTGACAAAAGCGAAGTTGAGATTTAAAAATCTATCGAGATTGAATACTGATCATCTGAATTTAGAGTCGCAGTTTATTTACAAAATAACGAAGGAACCTGAGAATTCGAACGTATCTTTGAAACGTTATTTATGGAAGATTTACTTAGAACCAGAAAGGGAAGATTCAAGCCCGATTGTCATTAAAGCTTCGGATATGGTTCTTGAAGTAAGCTCCAAAAGTGTTGCTGTTGAAGGCGGGCGAATGTATTTATATTCAAGCGAAAGAAAGGATTTGTAAGGTGTTACGAAGGTAATAGTCTTTTGATTGAGAGTTTCTTCGTATCTTTAGGGAAATAAATTAATCTTAGAGCAAGGAGTAGTATGTTCATTCTTTTTTTCTATCTGCTGTTGATTATGTTGGGGATAGCTATAGTTGTTGTTCTTCCAGCAGGTCTTTTTTGGTTGCCCTTTAAAATGTCGAGTTTGATTAGGGAGAAAAAATATATACCTGCAATAGCAATCATAATTGCTATTTTGTTTGTATTGATTTTAGGGGTATTATTTTTATATGAAATTGTAGTGGTATTGCTAGTTGTATTTTTCGTGATGATCCTATTCTCATTTCTTATTTTGTTTATAAATTTAGTGATTGTTGTGTTATTGGCTATTCATTTGATTAAGGATATTTTTTATAAAAAAAAGTTATCGAATGCTAAAAGAATTGCGATAGGTATGCTAATGGCTATTTATCTTTCGGAGATTGTCGGCATTATTTGTTTTTTTGTGAGTATAGCTTCTAGAAAATATGGCTGGAATCTTTGAAGTGAATTTTAACGCAAGACTTTTCGCAAGACTCTTTGAGCTGAAAGATGATGCTAGAATCGAAAAGGTAAAGAAAAAGCGTTCAGAATAAAATCTGAACGCTTTTTTGATTCGTTTTGAAACTTTAAACCGTTTTTAACGGGTTTCTAACTAAATAATTATTTAGAAACGTGCGCTACTAAATCAAGAACTTTGTTTGAGTAACCGATTTCGTTATCGTACCAAGCAACTACTTTTACGAAAGTATCTGTTAATGCGATACCTGCTTTTGCATCAAATACTGATGTGCAAATTTCGCCTAAGAAATCTGTCGATACTACTTGATCTTCTGTGTAGCCTAAAACGCCTTTTAATTCGCCTTCAGCCATTTCTTTCATTTTTGCACAGATTTCAGCGTAAGTTGCTGGGTTTTTGAGGTTCACTGTTAAGTCAACAACAGAAACGTCTGGTGTAGGAACACGGAAAGACATTCCTGTTAATTTACCGTTTAACTCAGGGATTACAACGCCCACAGCTTTCGCAGCACCTGTTGATGAAGGAATGATGTTTTGAGCAGCGCCACGTCCGCCTCTCCAGTCTTTTGCTGAAGGACCGTCAACTGTTTTTTGTGTTGCAGTTGTTGCGTGAACTGTTGTCATAAGACCTGATTCAATGCCCCATGTATCGTTTAATACTTTAGCGATTGGCGCTAAGCAGTTTGTTGTACATGATGCGTTTGAAACGATATCTTCGCCGTTATAAGTGTTTTCGTTAACGCCCATAACAAACATTGGTGTTTTGTCTTTTGAAGGACCTGTTAACACGACTTTCTTAGCGCCCGCTGTGATGTGTTTACGTGCAGTTTCGTCTGTTAAGAAAAGACCTGTACCTTCAACAACCACATCAACGTTGATTTCGTTCCATTTAAGATCTTCAGGATTTCTCTCTGAAGTAACACGGATTGTTTTGCCGTTTACTACTAAATGACCATCTTTTACTTCAACTGTGCCGTTGAAACGACCGTGAGTTGAATCGTATTTAAGCATGTACGCCATGTAATCAACGTCAATAAGATCGTTAATTCCAACGATTTCAATATCATTGCGCTCGCATGCTGCGCGGAATACGAAACGACCGATACGACCAAAACCATTAATACCTACACGAATTGCCATTTTGACATCTCCTTTTCGAGAGTAGAACTTGAGTGAGAAAACTCTTAAAAGTTAAATTGAAAAATGCCCCTTTGAGTTTAAAGGAATTGACAGAAATTGTACTGTTTAAACTCAAAGGTTCGATAAAAAAATCTAAAAACAAACTATAAAAATAAATTATGAAACCGTAAAACTTTCAAATTGATATTGCTATCAGTCGTGAAAATTACGCTTCATAGTTATGCTTCATAGTTTTTGATGAAATCTAATAAAAGTGGAACAGGGCGAGCGGTTGAACCTTTTTCTTTGCCTGAAGTCCATGCTGTGCCGGCAACATCTAAATGCGCCCATGGATAATCTTCTACAAAGCGCTCAAGGAAACATGCCGCTGTAATAGAACCTGCGCCACGACCTGCGCTGATATTACCCATATCTGCGAAGTTAGAATCTAACATTGGTTGGAAAACATCATTCCAGATTGGGAATTCCCAAACGTGATCGCGTGTTGTTGCGCCTGATGCTTTGAGCTTATTCGTGAGTTCTTCATTGTTACCAAAAAGACCTGAAACATCATGACCTAAAGCAATGATGATTGCGCCCGTTAACGTTGCAATATCCACAATCGCTTTTGGCTTGAATTGTGTTGCATACGTTAATGCATCACATAAAATTAAACGGCCTTCCGCATCTGTATTTAATACTTCAATCGTTTGACCTGACATAGAAGTGATCACATCGCCTGGTTTAAGCGCATCACCTGCCGGCATATTTTCTGTTGCCGGAATTAAGCCGATAACATTTGCCGGAATGTTGAGTTCTGCAAGTGCACGGAATGTTCCAAGTACAGAAGCAGCGCCACCCATGTCGTATTTCATCTCATCCATGGAGGCGCCTGGTTTGAGAGAGATACCGCCGGTATCAAATGTGACACCTTTACCCACAAGCGCAATCGGCGCTTCATCTTTCTTAGAATCATGTTTATATTCAAGAACGATAAAACGTGGCTCTTCCACAGAACCTTGTGCAACTGCTAAGAAAGAACCCATGTTGAGTGCTTCAATCGCCGCTTTATCAAGAACCGTTACTTTGATATTAGAGAACTCTTTCGCAAGCTCTAACGCCATATCGCCAAGGTTTGTTGGTGTCATAAGATTTGCCGGCATATTCGCTAAATCTTTAGTAAGGCTCATACCGTTTACAAGCGCTTGTCCGTAAGCAACAGCATCTTGCACTTCTTGATCTGCATTTTGATCAAGGATTGTGATTTGCTCAAGATCTAATGCTTTCACAGGATCTTTCTTTGGCGCTGCAAATTGGTAGAGCGCATCGCCCGCTGCTTGTGCTAGCGTCGCGATCGATACAGATTTTCTTTTGCATTGTTGTAAAAGAGAGAATGTAATCGTTGTTGCCGGCGTTGCTTTTGCCCATCTTGTTGCGCTTAATACGGCTTTGCGAACGATATCAAGAGAGAATTTATCTCTTTTACCAAGACCCACAACAAGTAAGCGCTTTGCTTTAATATTGTTTAAGCCAATGAGCGGTAATAGATCGCCGGCTTTACCGGTAATATCGCCACTTTCTAAAAGCGCAGATAATTGACCATTGAGTGCCGTATCGAGAGTTTTCGCATCATCGCTTAATTCTCCTTCAAACGCACCGATAACTAAACAATCAGTAATGTGTTGATCAAGGCTATCGTTTGATACTTGGAACATCATTTTATTAATATTCATGCTTCATTCCTCTTTGTGATCTTCAATTTAAAAACAGGTGATATGTAATTTCAGGTAATAACCCTGTCATATTTCATCATCGGTTTTAAGAGTGATTCTAAAAATTTCTAAAAACTTCTAAAAATCTCTAAAAGCTTCTAAAAACCGATTGCTTATTTCAGGAAGTTATAACGGATTTTAACTTGTTACCTGATTGCTAAAACAAGAAGAGATCAACAAGGGTTGATCTCTTTCATGTGATTTATTGGGGAAGAACTAATCTTCCTCTCAATGAGATTGCTTGCGCTTCTGTAATGAGTACATCGCAGAAATGTCCGATAAGCTCTTCTGGAGCTTCAAAATTCACGATGCGATTATTCTCGGTTCTGCCGGAAAGTTCCTTTGGATTATTACGAGAAGGGCGATCAACTAAGATGCGCTGAATCGTTCCTACCATGCTTTCAGAAATCGCATTTGCTTGAGTCGATAATTTTGCTTGTAAGCGAGCAAGACGTGCTTTTTTCTCTTCCATAGAAACATCATCCGGAAGATTCGCTGCCGGCGTTCCTGGGCGTGGAGAATAGATAAAGCTAAATGAGTGATCGTAATGAATATCTTCTACAAGTTTCATCGTGGCTTCAAAGTCCGCATCTGTTTCGCCGGGGAAGCCGACAATAAGATCTGTCGTAATAGAGATATCTGGGCGAAGCTCACGAAGTTTACGGATTTTCGCTTTATATTCTAAAACCGTGTGATTGCGTTTCATCATCATTAAGATGTGATCAGAACCTGATTGAATCGGTAAATGCAGGTGTGAAACGAGTTTCGGTACTCTTGCATAAGCTTCAATTAAGCGATCTGAGAAAGCAATTGGATGAGATGTGGTGTAACGAATGCGCTCAATGCCGTCAATTTCTGCGACATATTCAATTAAGAGCGCAAGGTCGCCGATTTTACCATCCGGCATTTCGCCTTGATAATCGTTCACGTTTTGACCGAGAAGCGTTACTTCACGAACACCTTGATCTGCTAATGCTGCAATTTCGCCAATGACATCAATAAACGGACGGGAAATCTCTTCACCACGTGTATAAGGCACGATGCAGAAAGAGCAATATTTGTTACAGCCTTCCATAATAGAAACAAATGCCGTAACGCCTTCTGCTCTTGGTTTTGGAAGGTGATCGAATTTTTCAATTTCAGGGAAAGAAACGTCTACTTGTGTGCCATTTCCTTGCCAAACATCATTAAGCATTTTCGGCAGACGATGGAGCGTTTGTGGTCCGAAAATAATATCAACAAAAGGCGCACGTTTTTTAATGGCTTCGCCTTCTTGAGACGCCACACAGCCACCAACAGCAATGACGATATGCGGGTTTTTTTCTTTCAATTTGCGCCAACGACCCAATTCAGAGAAAACTTTTTCTTGTGCTTTTTCGCGGATAGAACAGGTATTCAAGATATATACATCAGCTGCATCTACATCTTGAGTCTGATCTAAATTACAGAAAGCTTTGAGAGAATCTGCCATTTTCTTTGAGTCATACTCATTCATTTGGCAGCCTTGAGTTTGAATATAAAAGTTTTTATATTGAGCTGTAGACATAATTGTTAGTGAATCTCGTAAGTTAAATGTCGAATAGATGTCGAAAATTTTAATTCCCCATTTTAGCCTATTTTCAGGGGAACTTCAGGTTACTTTCTGATCTGAAGAGAAGTGCGTAAGAAATGCTCTAAAAGTGATGGATTCATTGATACCATCACTTGTTGCCGATCTCTATTCATTGATCCAAATAAAGCTCGCTAAACGGCCGGAACGATTTCCATCTCGGCGATAAGAGTAAAAACGATCAGGATCGCTATAAGTACAGAGATCTCCGCCGTAAACTTGAGAAAGCGGAATGCCGAGGTTTTGCAAACGAAGTTTGGCGAGCGCATAGATGTCGGCATAATATTTGCCGGCATTACTTGAAGGTAGGAATAGCGATTCAGGATTGCGATCTTGCTTCGGAATATTGCGTAATAACGTATTGCGAAAAGCAAAGGCAGATTTTACTTCTTCGCCAATTTCAAACGCTTGCTGCGAGATTGCCGGCCCAAGCCAAACAAATAGATCTTCAGGATTTTGTCCTAATGCGGTAACGCTATTTTCGATAATATCCATGAGCAGAGAACGCCAACCTGCGTGAATGCCGGTAACAATGGTTTCTTGGCGATTGGTGATTAAAACAGGCAAGCAATCTGCCGTTAAAATGACTGAAGGCGTATTTACTTTATTGGTGAAAGACGCATCAGCGCCGGCATGATTCCACTCTTTTTCAATAGGCACACACAAATTGGAATGAATCTGTGTGAGAAAGAAATTATTTTTCGGCACATGAAATGTCTCATAGAGCAGTTCACGATTTTTCTGAACATGTTCTTTGTGATCTAACGTGCTTAAACCAAAATTTAGCCCCGCAAAATCGCCCTCACTAAAACCACCTTTACGAGTGGTCGTAAAGGCGCTGATTTTTGAAGAGATGGGCCAATTAGGCGCAATGATTTCTAGGTGTGATGCCGGATTGTTTGGATCAATATGATCTGCACTAATTATCTTGCTCATAAATAATACTCTCTTCACGAATGGCATCGATTAATGTCGCAAGGTCATTAGGGTACGCTTGTTCAAAATAGAGCTCTTCGCCGGTGCGAGGATGAGTGATACCAATGGCAAATGCGTGAAGCGCTTGGCGTTTAAAACCACGAAGGACATTTTCAGCATGTTGACCGAATTTCTTTGGTAATTTGAGGCGCGCACCGTAATCACTATCGCCGACAATTGGGTAGTTGATATGTTGCATATGCACACGAATTTGATGGGTTCTACCGGTTTCTAAACGAGCTTCAATGAGCGTATGTGCTCTAAAACGATCTTGCACACGAATATGCGTAATCGCTTCTTTTCCTTCATTGTTGCCATCTTCATCAGTTTCTGTAACCCACATATGCTTACGGCGATAAGGATTGCGTCCCATCGGTGCATCAATAGTTCTGCCGGCAATTAGTTCGCCAATTACAAGCGCATGATATACACGAGTTGGTGTGCGTTCTTTAAATTGCTCAATGAGCGCAGTTTCTGATTCTGCATTTTTGGCAATGACCAAAAGACCAGAAGTTTCTTTATCTAAGCGATGCACAATGCCGGCACGTTCTAAATTCGCAAGTTCAGGGCAATGATGAAGCAGGGCATTTGCTAATGTGCCTTGGTTATTTCCAGCACCAGGATGAACCACCATTCCGGCAGGTTTATTGATAACCATTAAATCGTTATCTTCAAAAACGATATCTAGATCAATTTTCTCTGCTTGAATTTTTTCCTCGACAGGAGAAGTATCTACTGTTAAAAGAATGATATCATCAGTAGAAACGCTTTCTCTTGCGCGAGGAATTTCTCCATTAAGGAGAACTTTTTCATTTTTAATGAGCTTTTGTGCTTGGCTTCGAGAAAGGTTTGGATGTAGGATTGGGAGAATAGCATCAATACGTTGCTTGTCTAAATGCTCGGGAACAGTGATCGTAAAAGTTTCTGAATGTTTCATAATTTGTATGTATAATCTCGAAGAATTAATTCAATTGTTGGACTCTATAGTAATAAAATGAAAGCGAAAACACTAAAATTTTTTATGGTGCTGATCTCAGCGGGAATTATTACTGCGTGCGGCAGCTCATCACAAGCCAAAAAAGAAGATAAATATTTTGCCATGACAGGGCAAGATCTTCTCGCAGAAGGGGATAAAAACCTCGATGGCGCTAGCTATGAAGTAGCGGTTCAACATTATGAGGCAATTGAAGCACGCTTTCCACATACCAGTTTAGCAGAGCAAGCGAAGTTGAATAAAATTTATGCGCATTATCATGATAGACAGCATGAAAAAGCTTTAGTGGAAATCGGGGAATTTGTGAGAATTTACCCAAATCATGAAAGTATTGATTACCTCTACTACATGCAAGGTTTAATTAACTTTGACAGAGCGCGTTCCATTTTAGATAAATTATTACCACCAGATCGTTCTAAAGTGGACCAAAACCAAATGATGCAATCTTTAGAGTCATTTAGAATTGTGGTTGAACGTTATCCTAATGGCGAATATGCAGAAGACTCTGCAAAACGTATTATCTATCTTCGTAACCTCTTAGCGGAAGCGGAAATCCATAAAGCAGAATTCTATATGGAGCGTCATGCATATGTGGGTGCCATTAATCGTGCGCAATATGTGTTAGATAATTTTGACGCAACAACATCCGTATCAAATGCGCTCTATATTCAGGCAAAAGCATATCAAGCATTGAATCTTCCTGAATTATCACAAAAAAGTATTGATGTTTTAAGACATAACTTCCCATATGATGCGAGACTTTCTGAGTTTGGTTATGCCAATACTCCCAATGCTTCAGTAGTTGTGGATGAAGAAGTTGTAGAAGGTTAAGTAGATCACTAACATAGATAACAAACATGGATTGGGGAACCGCTTTTAGTTCACAATTTACAAAAATAGTAGAAATCCTGAAATGATTTATGCGTTTCAGGATTTTTTATTATTTGAGAATCTGATTAGAATCAGTCAATAAGGGGATTTGTGATTTTTTTAATCTGTTTTTAGTGTAAATCTCCTCTATACTAAAATTCTTGGTATTTTGATCTCTCAATATATCGTCTAAATAGACTCTACATTGAGAGAGAAAATAAGAGAGCAAAAGCCCCATCCCAAGTATGTAGTTGGCCATTAGCTTTAACCATTAACCTTAGCCATTCGTAATGGGTAATGACTCATTCGACATTAGAAATGAAGCAAAATATTCTAAAAGATATTTCACTTCAACTTTTATTAATAAAATAGAACAGATAAAGAAACGCATTATGATTATTCTGACACTCTATCGTGTACTTTGGTGGATTTTGCTTCCGGGAATTGTTGTGATGCGTTTTTTGCGCGATTGGCGTTCTCCCCTTGGTGTGCAAAATTTCAGAGATCGTTTTGGCTTTCAAAAAGTAGATCCAGCAGATTTACTCATACATGCAGTTTCATTGGGAGAAGTTCGAGCAGTGACACCACTTGTGAAACGATTACTCGCAGATTTTCCTAATAAAAAAATACTCTTTACAGCAACCACCTTAACCGGTAGTGAGCAGATTCAGCGTTCGTTTAAAGAAGCACTTGCAAGCGGGCAATTAGCTCATACTTATTTGCCATTAGATTTTGGGCCTTCAGTTGCGCACTTTCTGCAAAAAGTCTCTCCAAAAGCGACTTTGATTATGGAAACAGAAATATGGCCTAATCTTCTTTGGCAGGCCCAGAAAAAGAATATTCCGGTATTTATTATCAGTGCTTGTTTATCTGATCGCTCTTATCGCCGTTATCTTAAAATTAAACCGAGTATGGATCTACTTCTTCGTAATGTCACGGTTTTAGCGCAAACGGATGAGGATGTCTTACGATTTGAGATTTTAGGTGTCCATTCTGCAAAGAAAATGGGGAATATCAAATATGATTTAACCGTTGCGGAAATTGTGTTTGAAAGATTAAAGCAATTACAGCAAAAACGCACAGAACGATCTCTCTATTGGATTGCGGCAAGTACCCATGAAACTGAAGAAGAGATTGTGATCGAATCTTTTATTAAAGCGAAAAAAACACATCCTCATTTACAGCTAATTTTAGCGCCAAGACATCCTGAACGTTTTTTAGAAGTGACATCGTTATTGGAAGAATATGTCGATGCGCATGATTTTTCATTATCCATTAGAAGTCAGGGGCAATTAGAAGATCTTGATGCGAATGCGGATATTTGGCTCGTAGATACATTGGGAGAACTTCTGCTATTTTATGCATTTGCCGATATTGCATTAGTTGGTGGAAGCTTTGTTCCTATCGGTGGGCATAATATTTTAGAACCGGCATTTTTTGAAAAGCCCATTCTTGTAGGTCCTTTTATGGATGAAAACCGAGAAATTTTAAAAGATTTTTTACGCTATGATGCGATTATTCAGACTGATAATGAGCAACTCGCAAAAGACATTATGTTGCTTGTGGAAGATGATGCAAAGCGCATCTCTTTAGGAAATGCTGCAAGAACGACAATGGCAAAAAATCAAGGTGCGTTAGATATTGTGATTCAAGAAATTAGTCCACTTTTACAATAGATAGTAGGGATATTTCCTTTCAATTCAGTTTATATTTATCTCATATACTTTCCTCACTTCTTATCTCTATTTTTTCGTAAGGACTTAGAAGGGGATATTTAGTCAGCATATTGGCTCTATATATCTATTCTATTTATCTGTTTTAAGATGAATTCATCATTTTATGGAGTTTTGGTCATGACTTTATTGGTTATTGGTATTACGGCAATGATCCTTGACGATATCTCTTTGAATTGATCTGTACTCTTAAAATAGGTAAAGAAGTCGCTTTTTAACGCAGATTAGCGTTGATTTGCTTCTTTCGCTTGATCTCTTATATACTGCCTGAGGTTCTTGATTATTAGACATATGAAAAATGTATATTAAGAGGATATAAATATAAAATATATACCTTAAATAGACGTTTTAACGTTTTAACATTTTGAATAGGCATCCTCAATAAATTGCCAATATCATCATCGATGATATAAAAAATATGTCAGGATCAATAAAAAATAAAGTTTAGATGTTTTTTGATGATTGAAATAAATATTTATTTATAAATTTACTAACTATAAAAGAGGGATACGCGTGATGGCGAAGTCGAAGATTTACTATACAAAAACTGATGAAGCACCGGCATTAGCAACTTATTCATTTCTTCCGATTGTGGAAGCTTTTACAAAACCTGCAGAGATTGATATTGAAGTCAAAGATATCTCATTAACAGGTCGTATTTTAGCGTTATTCCCGGATCTTTTAGATGAATCACAACGTGTAGAAGATGCGCTTGCTGAACTTGGTAAACTGACCCAAGATCCAAGTACCAATATTATTAAGTTACCGAATATCTCGGCATCTATTCCACAATTGAAAAGAGCGATTGCAGAGCTTCAAGCTGCAGGTTTTGCAATTCCTGATTTTCCGGAAGAGCCGAAAACAGATGCGGAAATCGAGATTAAAAAATGCTATTCTCGTGTTTTAGGATCAGCGGTAAATCCTGTGCTTCGTGAAGGAAACTCTGATCGCCGTGCACCGATGGCGATTAAAGAATTTGCGCGTAATAATCCCCATTCTATGGGCGAATGGAAAAAGAGCTCAAAGACAAAAGTCGCAACGATGGAAGAAGGTGACTTCTACGGTTCTGAGCAATCAGTGACGATTCCAGAAGCAACAGAATATAAAATTGTCTTTAAAGGGAATGATACAGAAGTAGAACTTAAAGGTTTTGCACCACTTTTGAAAGGCGAAATCATTGATAGTTCAGTGATGAGCATTGCAAAGCTCAAAGCATTTGTAGCTAACGCTATTGCGGAAGCGAAAGCGCAAGATGTCCTTTTATCGGCGCATTTAAAAGCAACCATGATGAAAGTATCAGACCCAATCATGTTTGGTGCTCTGGTTGAAGTGTACTTTGCCGAGCTTTTTGCAAAATATGAAGCACTTTTCGCAGAAATCGGTGTGGATACCCGTAATGGTTTAGGCGATATCTATGCGAAAATCCAAGGTCATGCGAAAGAAGCAGAAGTGATTGCGGCAATTGATGCAGCGATTGCAAATGGTCCACGTTTGGCAATGGTAGATTCTGATAAAGGCATTACTAATCTGCATGTGCCTTCTGATGTGATTGTAGATGCATCAATGCCGGCAATGATTCGTGCGGGCGGGAAGATGTGGAATAAGGATAATCAAACCGAAGATACGATTGCGATTATTCCAGATCGTTGTTATTCCGGCGTATTTGCGGCAACTATTGAAGATTGTATTGAGAATGGTGCATTAGATCCAAAAACAATGGGAACAGTTCCAAACGTTGGGTTAATGGCACAAAAAGCAGAAGAGTATGGTTCACACGATAAAACATTCCAAGCACCTGGAAATGGTGTGATTGAAGTGATCGCAAAAGATGGCAAAGTATTAATGAGCCAATCGGTTGAAAAAGGCGATATTTTCAGAATGTGCCAAGCGAAAGATGCACCGATTCAAGACTGGGTAAAACTCGCGGTAACTCGTGCAAGATTATCGAATACGCCGGCAATTTTCTGGTTAGATGAAAATCGTGCGCATGATCGTGAAATGATTAAAAAGGTTGATATTTACCTTAAAGATCATGATACAGAAGGATTAGATATCCAAATCATGGATCCGATTTCGGCGACGAAGCAAACCCTTAAACGTATTCGTGAAGGCAAAGATACGATTTCAGTATCCGGCAACGTATTACGCGATTACTTAACGGATCTCTTCCCGATTTTAGAGCTTGGAACATCTGCAAAAATGCTCTCGATCGTACCTTTAATGCAAGGTGGCGGTCTGTTTGAAACAGGTGCCGGCGGTTCTGCGCCGAAACATGTAGAGCAATTTGTGACAGAAGGCTATTTACGTTGGGATTCACTTGGGGAGTTCTTAGCATTAGCGGAATCTTTGAAACATCTTGGTCGCACGCAAAATAATGAGAAAGCATTGTTATTAGGCGAAATGCTGGATCTTGCAAATACGAAATTCTTAAAAGAAGATCGTTCTCCGGCAAGAAAAGTAGGGCAGATTGATAACCGTGGTTCACACTTCTATTTAGCACTTTACTGGGCAGAAGCATTAGCAAACCAAGATCAAGATACCGAGTTAAAAGCAATCTTTGAGAAAGTTGCGAAAAACTTAGCGGAGAATGAAGCGAAAATTAACGAAGAGTTAATTGCAGCGCAAGGAAAAGCAGAAGAAATCGGCGGTTACTATCGTCCGGTAGATGCAAAAGCAGAAAAGGCAATGCGTCCAAGTAATACATTAAATGAAGTATTAGCATCATTTTAATGATGAGATTTGTAGTTGTACTGTGAAGTCATTCATGGAAATAACGACAAATTCTATTTAAGACTTTTGTTAGATCTGAATAGAGTAAAAACAGAGCCCGATAAGTGATTATCGGGCTCTGTTGTAATCATTTAAAATGTATTAAGCTTACATCGTTATTTGAAGTTATTTCAGCATATAACGATACGTGAGGGAAACGGAACCTCCTCGGCGTTTACCAAAATAGCCTTGGACATCCATGTTAATTTTACTGCGATTTAAGAAGCTATCTTCATCATCGCTTTTTGGTTGATATTCAAAACCAACACCGACAAGCCCTGTAGAACCTTTCATTCCCGGCGCATCGATTGAAATGCCGGCAATATTCGCATCTCCCTTTCCATCAAATTCATATTGATACGCAAGGGAAGTATTGAACGTCATCTGTTCTGAATAGACTTTTTCATATTGGGTTTTAAGCTCTAAGCGAGAAGACTTCAAGCTTTTGAACTGAATTGCATCGCCATCAATGGTAATGCCATCTGAGCCCAAGTGACTATATAGATAGCGAATAGAAGTATTCAGGTTACTCGTATCATCCAATGCATATCGATATCCTGCGCCTAAATATCCACCGAAGTAAGTCACTTTACTTTTGTAGTGTGCTTCTTCTCCACTTCCTGTAATAATATCGCTAGAGTTGAATTTTGTATTGATTCTACCTACTTGCATGCCAAAATCAGCGTAAAACTCATTCGTAAAGTCATAAGTTCCTGCGAAACCTAATCCATAGCTACTATTATGACCTTTTCCTTTTACCTCGCCATCTGCAAAATAGTTATAGGTTTTGTAATCGTCATATCCATAGGTTGCAAAGCCGGCAATGGAGAGATTTTCAGAACGATATCCCGCTCCCATTAAGAGATCAAACATATTGGCGGTAATATGGGATCCTGATTGATATCGATCTCTTCCACCTTTAACAGTGACGAAAGGTGTTACCTGATCTTCTTTTAAATCTCGAATAATGCCAGTTGCGAGATCTGATTTTCGAGTGACATTCATGAGAGCAGAGATTCTGCCTTCCACTAATGGCTTGATATTTCTTTCGACGAGATAATCATCTAAGATTTTATCTGATAAGAATTTTGCAGATACTTGTTGAGTAATATCATCGATTTCATATTCAACATGAATTTTATTGGCAAGACCCATTTGAAGCTCATGTTTTTCGCCAGTTTCTATCAGGTCGCTTAAAAAATCTTTTGGAGTCTGAGTACCATCAGTGGTATTCCAATTTCCTTGTGTTAAAAGCGCATCTGTTGCTGAAAGTAGCAAGATTGAATCGCCGGCTTTGACACTATTTTCTCCAGAAATGCCTTTGAGTAAAACGAGGGATTTATTATGGGTAATATTTTTATCATTGGGAGATTCAATGTCAATATTATCCCATGTATCCTCGTTATGTAATTGTTTTGTAACGGTAATCATGGCGGTATCTGAGTTTACAAGATAATCGTTATTTTTTGTTAAGTAAAAATTATAGTTTTCAAAGTTTCCAAGTTCTGCAACAGAAAGAGGATTGCTACGAATATTTAACACATTACCGGTAAAGGCATTTTTATAAGCAGCCGCACCATTAATATTTGCGCCCCAAATACTACTTTCAGGGCCTAAAGTGATTTGACCATCTAAGCTGATTTGGTTGTTGGTGGCAATGATCGTCCCAACCGGATCTGTACCAACAGGGTTATCATGAATACTGACATTAGCACCAACAATATCGCCATTAATATGGCTATCTTGGAGGCTGATAATGCTTTGAGCTTCAGCTTTATGATGAGTTATAGCGATGGAACCTATGACATTTTGATCAATAGTGCTATTGGAAATATCTAGCTCAGAGAATGCTGTTGCTCTATTTTCTAAGGTTGTAGTGGCATTTATAGTGGAGTATGCGCCATATACCGAGGTTTTTGCATGTCCTCCTGTCATAACAATGCTACCTGTTGCTTCCGATTCTTGGAAGCTATTAGCATAACCAGCAACTAAAAGACCTCCGACAACTCCATCGGACATATTTACGGAACCCTTAGCAATAATAGAGGAGCTATCCATATTTATTCCCAAAGCTGAGCCGTAAGCGGAGTATACATGACCTTTAATTTCGCCCCCTGAAATTGTTAATTGAGCAGTTGACTCTCCTTTTTGTGCGGAATTAATGTAGGAGGCATACATATTTCTATCAATTATACCGCCAGAAAAATTGATAGTTCCATTTGCGATAGCTTCAATTCCTTCAGTAGCAACTCTATTAGCATTTCCAGCAGCATGAGCTCCATAAACCATTTGTGAAAATTGACCTCCTGAAATATTAACGGTAGCGTTTGAGATTGCAGATCCTAATTTTTGATTTGTACTCCCGGCACCCGCTACAATATCTTTAAAAGTTCCGCCATTAACCGTTAAATTTCCTGTAGCTTCAAGGCTGAAAAGGCCGTCGCCTATGACTCTTGCCTGTATAGAGGTATTAGCCGCCATAACACGACCACCAAACTCTCCTTGGTGAATTGTTAGGGTTCCTTCAGCAATAGCAGATTGTAATGTTGGATTAGAATGAGGAGTGATTTCAGAATGAGATCCCATCAGAGCTCCAGTGATTCTTCCATCATGAATCGTTACTTTGTTATTTTTAACAGTGGCATTGTCATTATTGGAGTATCCCCCATACACGCTAACAGGAGCTTGGATTGAATCATCAGTAGCATCGAAGTCAATAATGACATTATTATCTTGGGGTTTATTGATGCCATCGATAGTAGGGATGATACTCCCCCCAGGATTGAGAACAGAGGTATCTGTACCGTCATAAAAAATAGTGGTTTCAGTTAGATCTTCAGCCATAAGAATGGGCGTCGTTAATATGGCTGAAAGCGCTAAAAAGAGAGGGAGCTTCTTAAACGTTTTTATTTTCATTAAATACATCTCCTTATTTACAATTTAATAATACATGGAACATATCACATAATATTTATTAAATAATGTATATATTTAAATGATTATATCATTTGTAAATTTTTAAGCATGATCGAGGTTAGCTTTCCATCATATTTTTAATGAAAAGTGACTAATTTATTACTTAGATCTTTCTCTCTTAATAAAAGTGAATGAAAAATTATAGTATCTTTATTAGTAAGTTACCGTTATCTATTGATCTGTTTGTTATAAATTGGTGAAATTTATAACAAAAATTGTCTAGTGTTAAATTTATTTGTCATGTATAAATGTCTATACATTATTCATCTGATGCCATAAATGGAATGATCATTTAAATACTCATTCAATAGACATTAGATGAAAATATACTAATAAAAGATGATAAGAATCATAGAAGTGTCAGGAGAGAATATGAAACAGGTCGAGTTAGGACGCCCTTTAACGTTAGAGAGCTTTAATGCAATCGTCAGAGAAAATGTCGAAATCATATTTTCAGAAGAATATCGATCTAGAGTGGATCGTTCTAGAGAGCAATTGGAAAATTGGGCTGCTGAAAATAGAAAAATGTATGGCGTAACGACAGGGTTTGGATCCTTGTGTGATGTGATGATTGATCAAGCTTCTTTAGCACAGCTTCAAAAGAATCTTATATTTTCTCATGCTGCTTCTGTGGGAGAAGTCATGCCGGTAGAACAAGTAAGGGCTGTAATGCTCATGGTTCTACAAAATATCGGGCAGGGTTTTAGTGGTGTACGAAGCATTGTTTTAGATCGATACAGAGATATGCTGAATCAACAGGTAACACCATATATCCCCAGTGATGGTTCTGTGGGATATCTATCGATAGAAGCGCATATTGCTTTGACGCTTTTTGGGGAAGGCCAACTTTTCTACCAAGGACAATGGCATCCAACCTCGGAAGTATATGCACTTTTAGGGTGGGACATTTTGCCATTAGCAGAAAAAGAAGGATTAGCGCTTATTTCTGGAACAACCTCCGCAACAGGGCTTGCGGCATTAGCGCTTTTCGATATGTTACAAGCTGCTAAAACAGCAGACGTGGTCGCCGCAATTTCTTCAGAAGCCTTAAGCTGTAATTTATCGGCATTTGATCAACGAGTGATGTCTGTGAGACCGCATATTGAACAAGGAAAGGTCGCACAGAATTTACGAGCGATTTTAGAAGAATCTTCATGGCTTCAAAATAATTCTTCAGCAATGTTGCAGGATGCGCTTTCAGTTCGTTGTATTCCTCAGCTTCACGGGGCTGTACGTAAAGTATTAGAAGATGCTAAAACAACACTTGAAGTGGAAATGAATGCTTGTTGCGATAATCCTATTGTGTATATCGATGAAGAGGATGCGGCGATTATTTCAGCTTGTAATGCCGACTCATCATATGTAGGTATTGCCATGGATGCAGCAGCGATTGCCGCAACGAATTTAGCTAAAATGTCTGAAAGACGAAATAATCGTCTACTTGATCAGCAATATTCCCATCAATCTTCCTTCTTAGTTCAGAACCCTGGGCTCAATTCAGGATTAATGATCCCGCAATATACGCAAGCGGCGCTTTTAAACGAAATGAGAATTCTTTCAACTTCTGCAACCATTGATAATACGCCAACTTGTAATAACCAAGAAGATTACGTTGCTATGGGCTATAACGCTTCTAAAAAGGCTTTGAAAGTTGCGAAGAATCTTGAATATATTTTAGCAATAGAGCTTTTGTCTGGCTTTGCGATCCAAGCATTTTTAACAGAGCATCCACGCTCTCAAGTAACTCAGGCAGTTCAAGCAACGTTAACGGCTCGTTTACCTGATTTGAGTATCGATGTGCATTTATCTCCCTGTATTGAAACTGTTAGGGAGCAGATTCATCAAGGAAGAATTATAGAAGATGCCGAATTGATCATTGGACAATTACAGTAAAGATCGTAGCAAAGCTATGACGATAAAAATTATTAAAAAATCACGATAAAATTATAAAAATGGAGAGATGGAAATGAACAAAATGACTGTTCGTTGGGGCGTTTTCGTGCCAATGTTTTTAATTATGGGGGTTGCGGTACTGATAGGGCTGATTGATAACAACCTGCTGATTCAGATTTCAAAAGCAATTTTTGATTGGGCACTCAATAGTTTTGGTTGGTTATATCAGTGGGTATCACTTGTTGCGCTTCTATTTGTGAGTATTATTCTGTTCTCTAAACTTGGGAAAAAGAAAATAGGCGGAAAAGATGCAAAGCCAAGCGGCAGTTTTGGCAGATGGTTTGCAATGGCGCTTAGTACGGGAATTGCTACGGGATTAATCACTTATGGTGTGAATGAACCGATCATCTATTTTGGTAATATTTATGGGGAACTGGATGGTTTTGGAATAGAAGCCGAAACAAGCTATACCGCATTATGGGCGATGGGAAGAGTTTTTTATAACTGGGGATTCATTCCTTATGCCATTTATACCGCTTCAGGGCTAATTGCTGCTTATGTCTATTACAATCGCAAAAAAACGTTATCAGTGGCTTCAACATTAACGCCACTTTTTGGAGATAAGGTTTATAAAAAGGGCGTAGGGAGTGTCATTGATACTTTGGCAACGATGGCAATTGTATTGGGACTCGCTTCAGGAATGGGAACTGGGCTTGCACTTGCCATTGTAGGATTAAAAGTGGCTTATAATATTGAGCCAACGGTTAGCTTATGGGTTGGGTTGGGTGCTACGACTACTTTTGTCTTCACATTTTCTTCTTATGTAGGGTTAGATCGCGGATTTAAGGTATTGGCGGGAATTAAAACTAAAATTCTCTATTTCCTCTTAATCTTACTTTTTGTAACGGGGCCAACCGTTTATATCTTAAGAATTTTAACGGCAGGCATGGGGATTTGGCTCGATAGCTTTTTCCTTTGGGGTTTAGATCCTATAGATAATGGAGGAGCGGCATTAACACAGTGGTGGACGCTTTTTGATTGGTCTGTATGGATTGCTTATGCGCCATTAATGGGGTTATTCCTTGCAATGATCTCTTATGGAAGAACATTCCGTGAATTCATCATTATTAACTGGATTCTCCCTTCAGTATTTGCTCTTATTTGGTTTTCAGTATGGGGCGGAACAGCGTTACATTTGCAACAAGAAGGCGTTGTGGATCTTGTAGGAATTATTAAAAATAACGGCGCAATTTCTGGCTTATGGGCTTTCTTAGAACATCTACCTTTTAAATTAGGATTTGTGATAGTGCCACTCTTCTTGGTATTAAGTCTGTTCACATTTGCAGTAGTTGCCAATAGTATGACCACGACAATTGCCGGCATGTGCGTGAATAATCGTTTGATGGGAGAAGAAGCACCAGGATATCAGCGCATTATTTGGGGAGTATTAATCGGATCAATCGCGGTGATCATGGGCGCGTTTGGTGGCGGTGGACAGGGAATAGATGGTATTAAGTATTTAGCCGCAGCCGGTGGATTCTGTGTATTCTCTATCTTCATCTTACAACTAGCCTCTTTAGCGAAAGTATTTATTTTTAAGCAAGATGCTTTTGATAAAGAATAAATCATTGTAAAGAATAAGTATGGGACCGATAATAAAACGCCTCAAGGAGTGATTACTTGAGGCGTTTTTTTGATGTTAAACTATCATTCATGTGATGATTTATTATCGTTTTTGAAAATTGAACTTTATAGGTATTTCAAAAGGATAAGATATAATTTTAGAGGTTTTACATTCTGGAATTTTGGTGGGAAATATGAGAAGTTTTCAAAAAATATTACTGATGATCTTCGGCGGAATTTTTCTGATGATCGGAATAATTGGGATATTTTTGCCATTACTGCCTACGACGCCATTCATCATACTAACAGCATTATGCTGGGCAAAAAGCTCTAATCGTTTTCATACTTGGCTGTTAGAGAATCGGTATTTTGGTTCGATGATTCAAAATTGGGAGCAAAACAGGATCATTCCGCTGAAGATAAAATGGTTAGCTATTGGAATGATGAGTAGTTCTGCGCTTTTATCTCTCTATATCTTACGGGATTACGCTTGGTGGTTGCCGGCAATCATCATTGTAATGGTCATATTAGCCTCACTTTGGATCTGTTCTTTTCCTCATAACGTAAAAGAACAGTAATAATGAAGAACAACAAGTTAAAAATAACAAGCATCATACTGAGTTTAGAATGACAAAACTGAGTGTGATGTTTGGAAACCCTCCATATTTATTAGATGAAGGGTTTCATTGACTTATATTCTAGTAGGAAGCTCATTAGGGCGAAGATCAAAGAGTAAAATCTCGGCATTATGACCATTTGAGAAAGTCAGCGCAGATTCTTCACGGATTCTTGCACCATCGCCGGCATTGAATATTTGTCCATTCACATGAAGCGAGCCTTTGGCAACGTGAAGGTAGTAGTAACGATGAGGATCTAATGAAAATGTTTCAGTTTCATGTTCATTAAATAATCCAGCATAAATTTTGGCATCTTGACGAATGGTTAAGGAATGATCTGCACCATTAGGCGAGATGATTAAGCGAAGTTTTCCTTGTTTTTCTTCGTTAGATACGTGGATTTGCTGATAATTCGGTGCCTCATTTTTAACATTAGGCATGATCCAAATTTGTAAAAAATGGACAGAATCTGTTTTGGAAGCATTCATTTCGCTATGTACAACACCATTGCCGGCACTCATCAGCTGAATATCGCCCGGTTTAATGGTAGAACCATTTCCCATAGAATCTTGATGTCCCAGCTCTCCCTCTAACACATAGCTGAAAATTTCCATATTATCGTGGGGATGTGCGCCAAAACCTCTTCCGGCATCTACAGTATCGTCATTAATGACTAAAAGGTCGGAAAAACCGATTTGCTTAGGATCAAAGTAATTGGCAAAAGAGAATGTATGCCAAGAGTTGAGCCAACCGTGATTAGCAGGGCCACGATCATTTGCTTTGCGTATTTCTATCATGAGTTAATATCCTTATATAAATAATGTATCGGAATAAATAGTTTTAAAATTTTTGATGATTTTTTTAATGGTTTTCAAAGAGACAGAAAAGTATTAGTTTTTAGTTTTTGGATTTTTAATGAAAAAAATTGAATTTATCTTCTGAATCGTTATTATCTGATACTGTTCATTATAAAGATGGAAATCGATACTAAATTGAATTAAATTGACAATAATGATCGAATTTTTCGAAAATTAAAATTGATTCAAGAATTTACTTAGATAATAAGGTGGATATTTTATGAAGTTAACATTAGAAGCAATTAAAATTATTGATACGATCGCGAAAAGCGGTTCCTTTTCTAAAGCTTCGGAGATTCTTCATAAGGCGCCTTCAACCATCTCTTATAGCGTTTCTAAAATCGAAGAACAGATGGGATTTCAGTTTTTTGAACGCAATGGTCCGCATGTCACACTCACGGCATTAGGAACGTTATTGTTGGAAGAAGGGCGTACACTTTTAACCGCTGTGACAGATTTAGAAACCCGATTAAATAAGATGGCAAGCGGGATAGAATCATCTATTAATCTTGCCTTTGATGCTATTTTCCCATTGGAAAAAGCATCTGTGTTACTCAAAAAATTTAAAGAATCCTCTGTCGCAACGGAGGTCAATATTACAAGAGAAGTCATGATGGGGACGTGGGAATCTTTGATGAAATTCCGCTCCGATTTGATTGTTGCTGTCGGAGAAGGACCAGAAGGCGGTGGGTATAGTACATATCCCATTGGCATGATTCCATTTATTTTTTGTGTGGCGCCGTATCATCCTTTAGCACAAAAAACATTGCCTCTCACAAAATGCGATTTGCTCGATTATACTGCCGTGATTTTGTCAGATAGTGCTCGTTATATGCCCCTTCGAACTGTGGGTGTTTATGAAGGACAGAAACGGATTACAGTGAATACGTTAGAAGATAAAATCTTGCTTCAAAAGCGCGGAATTGGGCATGGTTTTCTGCCAAAGTATGCGGTGCGTCATGAGCTTAAAAGTGGAGAATTAATAGAATTGCCAGTAACAGAAGCACATAAAGATGAAACCCTCTATATGGCTTGGCGTACGCATGATGAAGGTTTGGCGATTAATTGGTGGAAAGATGCCTTAGGGAAAGAGTGGATCAATGAATCTGCGTAAACAATAAAGAAAATTGGAGTGGATTGTAGTTGTGAAGTGTCGTTGAGTAATAATTAATAGATGAAATGATGATGAGTGTTTACGATAGCGGAATTTGGAGCTGATTGAGTTCATTATTCAGCGCATCTTTTTCAAGATCAATATTTGCAATGGTCAGCCCAATTAAGCGAATCCCTTTTTGTGGTTTTAGCTGAATATTCTCTAATAATAGCAATGTGACTTGCCACAAATCTTCTAAGCTTTCGCCTAAAGGAAAATGCAATGTTTGGCTTTTGGAAACTTGGCTGAAATCTTTATAGCGCAATTTTAATGTGCAGTTTCTACCAATAAATTGGCTTTTTAGAGAGCGTTTAATAAGCTCTTTTGCCACAATTTCCAGCTCTTCAATAATCTCTTCTTTCGATGTTAAATCATCAAAAAAGGTCTCTTCCACACCTAAAGATTTTTGCGGTTGATAGGGATCAACGATGCGATGATCAATCCCGCGCGCATAATAGTAGTAATTTTTGCCGGCCTTGCCAAAATGATGAGATAGAAATTCTTCGCTTGCTTGATAGAGCTCTTTGCCGGTAATGATCCCAAGTTCATGCATCTTTTTGGTCGTGACTTTTCCAACGCCGTAAAAATCTTTGATTGGGAGCGTTTGTAGAAAGCTGACGGCATTGTTTTCTTTTATTAGAAAAATACCATTGGGCTTATTCACATCGGAAGCGATTTTCGCTAAAAATTTATTATAAGAGATGCCAGCAGAAGCGGTTAATCCTAATAGATTTTGAATTTTCATTTTAATCTCTAAAGCGATCTTATTTGCTTCAGCAAAGTTATCGGCAAGATGAGAGATATCTAAGTAAGCTTCATCAAGGGAGAGAGGTTCCACAAGTTCGGTATATTCATGAAAGATTTTTCGAATAGCATTGGATACTTCTCGATAACGAGAAAATCTCGGAGGCGCAAAAATAAGGTGCGGGCAGAGCTCAAGCGCTTTTCTTGTGGGAAGTGCAGAATGAATGCCATATTTTCGGGCTTCATAGCTTGCAGCAGCAATCACACCTCGACCTTCTGAAAACCCAACAACTAGAGGTTTTCCGAAAAATTCAGGATGATCATGTTGCTCTACGGAAGCGTAGAAGGCATCCATATCAATATGTATAATTTTACGAGCAGTTGAATTCATAAATGATCACGGAAATGAAATAGCCTAAAATTGGGTAAATGAAGAATCGTTAGTATGTAAAAAGGTTGAAAAATATTAGAAAATATTAAAGCGATCTGTGGTGTGATTTTAACGGAAATATAACAAGAGGTACAATGAGAGATAATATGAGATACGCAGGATATATAAAGGTTAGATATAGAGATCAGATATAAAGATTAGATATGAAGATTAGATATAAAAATAAAGCCATCAGAGAGATGGCTTTATTTGTAATCTATTGATGATTAGAGATTGTTGACATGCATCTATGTATAGATCTGTTTGACTAAAATCTGCTATTTTTTTGCTGATTTTTTACGGCGTTTTTTAGAAGGCTTTTTATCGCTAGCTTCATCTCTAGAGATTCTTCCTGTTTTTTTAGAACGGGATCTTTTTTCAGAATCTCCTTTAGCTTTACGGCTACGAGATTTTTTTGGAACAGGACGATCGCCGGCACTTTTTTTATCTCCGCCTTGAATTACAGGAGAAATAAGCTCGAAATCAATATGCTTTGTTTCAGGATTAGAATCCAATACTTTCACACGAACAGGATCGCTTAAACGATATTGCTGACCTGTTTTTTCGCCAATTAAGCGGTGGCGCGTATCGTCATAGATGAAGTAGTCGCCTTGAAGCTGTGAAATATGCACTAAGCCTTCGATAAAGACATTTTCAAGCTCAATGAACATTCCAAAACTTGTAATGCTCGTGATTTTCCCATCAAACTCATCGCCAATAAAGCGTGAGAGATATTTTGCTTTCAACCAATCCATGACATCACGAGTTGCATCATCCGCACGGCGTTCCGCCATCGAAGTATGCTCACCCATTTGCACCATATGCGCTTCAGGATAGAAGTGAGATTTATCACCGCCTTGAAGAACAAGTTTGATCGCACGATGTGTAATGAGATCAGGGAAACGGCGAATCGGTGCTGTGAAATGCGCATAATGCGAAAGCGCTAATCCAAAGTGACCATTATTCTCAGGTTGATAAATCGCTTGGCTCAAAGAGCGAAGCATCACCGTTTGAATCATATTAAATGCCGGCAATTCTTTTGCAGCTTCCAAAGTATTGGCATAATCCATCGGCGTTGGTGATTCAGCGCCGGCAAGTCCTAAGTTGAATTCTTTTAAGAAATCACGAAGGGCTTGTAGTTTTTTGCTATCAGGCTTTGGATGCACACGATAGAGCGCCGATAATCCTGAGTTTTCAATGAATTTTGCCGCAGCAATATTCGCTGTAATCATGCATTCTTCAATAATTTTATGCGCATCAAAACGCGCATCCGGCACGATTTTATCAATCTCGCCATCATTGTCGTATAAAATTAAGGTTTCAACAGTATCAAAATCAATGGTTCCACGCTCATTACGAGCTTTACGGAGAATTTTGTAGAGATCATGTAAGTTATCTAAGTCCGGAACAAGCTTCTCATAACTTTCACGAAGCGTATCGTCACCATCAATAATATGTTGGACAAGTTCATAGGTTAAACGAGCATGTGAGCGCATGACGCCTTCAAAAAACTCATATTGAACCAGTTCTCCATCAGGATTAATCTGCAATTCAGCCATCATGATCAAACGATCCACATCTGGATTTAACGAACAGATTCCATTAGAGAGCTTTTGATGAAGCATTGGTACAACATAGTTCGGAAAATAGACCGATGTTGAACGAAGATAGGCATCTTTATCAATGGCGCTATCACGTTGCACATAATGGGCAACGTCTGAAATCGCAACATAGAGTTTGTAAGAGCCATCTGTGAGTTTTTCACAATATACGGCATCATCAAAATCTCGAGCGGTAATGCCATCAATCGTCACTAACGGCATTTCTCGGTAATCTTTACGCTTTGCAGTTTCTTCTTTTGAAACGGTATCGGCAATCGATTCAATTTCCGCTTCTGTCTCTTTTGAGAATTGATGCGGAATATTATGCTCTAAAAGTGCTTGCATGATTTCGATATCAATCGTCATATTCTCGCCAAATACTTCTAATACTTCCGCTCTTGCACGTGTTTTAGGAGAAGGATATTCGGTAATTTTAATGCGAACGAGATCTAAATTTGTTGCTTTTAAAGTATCGGCATCATCGATTAAGAATTCTTGGGTAATCTTGCGATTTTCAGAAATGACGGTAGAAACACCTTCACTGCGATAAAAACGGCCAATGAGTTCAGTAAGTCCATGCTCCAGAACTTTAATAATGCCGGCAATACGGCGACCACGATTATCCACGCCGGCAATACTTGTTTCAACCGTATCGCCGTGAAGGACTTTCTTCATTTCACTTGGTGGAATAAAGAGAGAAGGTTCGCCCGGAACGTCTAAGAAACCGTAACCTTCAGGATGACCTGAAACTGTTCCGATGTAAGTTTTATCTGGGCTAATAATATGTAATTTTTCTTTGGGATCTAAAAAGAGAGAGCCTTGACGAATCATCGCATTTAAGCGGTTTTCAAGGGCATCTAATTCCCAGTTTTTACGAAGCTTGAAAATCGTCGCAATCTCTTCAAATCCTAGGTTAGGATGGTTTTGAAGAAGTTCTAACATAAAGGCACGGCTTGGAATCGCTCGGCCATATTGTTCTTTTTGTGCGCTATATTCCGCATCATTTTCGAAGTATTTGGCAAAATATGCTAAATCTTTTGTTGTATCATTCACTAATGTTATTTCCTTATATGGATAACTCCCACTGAATTTCATAAGCTTTCTTTTGCGAAATTTATCTTATTTCTTAATTCGCAATTACTATGAAACTATTTTAATCATCTTTAGTGGGCGTTGTAATTTTAATTGTTATGGTGCCATCATTGGCATAGGTTGGCGATTTTGTGATCTTTGAAGTCGACAAAGCCTTCATTATCCCCATATTCTGTTGTTATTGTATGCGCCCAATGTTTGCAAATTTTTCGGAGAAGGCGCATGGGATCGGTGAATGGGAAGGTTGCTGTTGACTGACATGATTGCATCAAAAAGGCTTCCTTAAAGTGATTGTTGTTTTTGTTCGGTTTCCTGTCATTTTAAACAGATATTTCATCTGTTTTTCGAGCTAAATCATTGTGATTGAGATCATGGATTTTAGAGGTTAGTGTATCAATAAATCGCGAACAAATCTTATTTTCAAGAGGAACCGCCCAAAGATCTTGCCGTTTTAAATGCCGGCATTTTGAAGCATCTTTTTCCGTCATCAAAATTGGTGTTGTAATATCTTGAAGATCCTTATCCGTAAATTGAAAATGATCGGGGAAACTTCGGGTCTGAAAGGTTAATCCTTTGGCTTGAAGCATTGTGTAAAAGTTTTCAGGATGTGCAATGCCGGCAATTGCCGTTAATGGTTGGTTCTGAAAATCGGTAAATGGATTTGAAACTTGAGTATGAAGATTGATCGGCGATAAGAGCTCAGAATGAAGTTCAATGATCGGTGTTGATGTTTTAGCTTTGAGTTCTGAAGTATCGGCATTGTTACTCAGAATAAAATCGGCAGAATTAAGACGAGAAGTGGGTTCTCTCAAAGGTCCTGCCGGAAAAATTCGTTCATTACCAAAACCTTGTTTTCCCACCACAATGATTTCAATATCTCGGGAAAGCTGTTGATGTTGTAGTGCATCATCGCAGATGAAGCAATCAAGATCAGGGTATTGTTCTAAAAGTGCCATGCCAGCAGTATAGCGAGAAGCATCAATTGCCATCGGCGCTGTCGTTTTCTGATAAATTAAAAAAGGTTCATCGCCCATGATTTCTGCGGTTGAATGATCATTTGCGATATGAAGTTCAGAATGTTTTCGACCAAATCCTCGGGAAAGAATGCCAACTTTCAGTCCACGTTTCTGTAATTCTTTCGTCAGCGTAATGGTTGCCGGCGTCTTTCCTGTACCGCCGACATTAATATTTCCAATCACAATCGTTGGTTTTGGTAATCGTTGCGCTTTTTTGGCTTTTGATGCTAAGTCTTGATGGGAAACCCACTCATAAAGCTTAGAAGCGGGCAGTAATAGTGTTGAGATCAATCCTTTAGATTGCCAAAATTTCGGTGTTTTGAGCATGGTAAATATATCTTTCTAAAGTTGAATATCAATGTGAATATTTATGGATGTTTATAGAAGTAGCTATAAAGCGATGTCTATAATTATAAAGCAATTTTTTCGATCAAGAATAAGTTTTTATTGAATGCTTATTGAATTGTTATTGAGCTGTTATTAAAGAATTATGTTACATAATTATGCGTCATGCAGATTACGCGATTTGATGAGTTTGGGTTTCGGGCTGATCAGATTGTTCAGATGCGATCTTTTGTTCATAAAGATAGACAAGCCCTTTGAAGATCAAGGTTTCATCAAAAATAAATGACTGCTTATTCTCAAGCTCCGCATAGTGATACATATTACCGCCGGTTAAAATCACATTATCAATTTGATATTTTGTTTTGATCTCTCGTAAAAGTCCTTCAATCATATAGTAATGACCGTTAATTGTGCCAATGCCGATAGATTCAAGGGTATTGAATCCTAAAACACCTTCTTGCGCTTCATAATTCATTTCTGAAAGTAGGGCGGCTTGTGCAAAAAGTCCTTTAAGACTGGATTGAATGCCGGGAGAAATCGTTGTTCCTAAAAACTGATGATTCTGTACGACAAAGATTGTGGTTGCTGTGCCAAGCGCAACAACGGCGTAGTTTTCGCAAGGATACGTCGCTTTCACACCATAATAATTTGCGACAAAATCCGCACCTAAAAGATGCACATTGTTCAGTTTAAAAGAGGACCAATCGACGGGAAGATCATGGCGTAAACTATAGACAGGAATCTCGAAATAGTAACCAATTGCACGAATGAGATCATTTAAATCAGGTACGACAGAAACGTAGACAATTGCGAAAAACTCCATATCAAACTCTTGGAGAGTTTTCACAATCGTATCCGTATCACTCAAGATATTATCTTGGCTGAGCGGTCTGATTAATGGAGTCAAAGTTTCAGTCTTAGGATCATAAGCCCGAAAATCTGCAGTTGTATTACCAATGTCTACTAGTAGTAGCTTCATGATTCCACACTCTTTTATAGAAAATAAAGGGTACTATTATAGACATTTTGTCGTGAAATTCATCTTTACCATGAGATTCGGGTAAATAGTTCACAACTTTATCTGACAACATTATTGACGTTTCGCTTAATTTGAGGCTGTTTTTAGATATTTCAAGAGCGCCGTACAATCTGTAAAAAAATAATCCGCAAGCTCTGGATAAATATTGCGATCTTGATTCACTAAAATCGTCTGAATGCCGGCATTTTTACCGCTAGCCAAATCATATTCATGATCGCCGACAATCACAGCTTCTTTCGGAGAGATATTCCAAGTTGTTAAAATCTGCTCAATGCCATCCGGCGAAGGTTTTGGCTCGGCATTTTCTCTACCAAATACCACATTTTCTTGAAAGTAATCGTGAACATCAATCGCTTCTAATGTAATGAGTGCTAAATCCTGCAGATTACGAGTTAAGATCGCAAGTTCTGAAGATTGATGATTCAAGTATTCTAAAAGCTCGACAGCACCCATTGCCGGCAATGATTGCTTTGCAAGTTTTAACTCATATTCCGCAAGCCAACGTAATCTCGCATTTTGATCCTCAAGCGGTAATTGCGCCAGATTTACCAAAATATCTTCATCATCCGGAATATCTAATACCTTTTTAATCATGGCAAAATCATGCACGGCAATAGTTAACGTGCCATCCATATCAAAAATCCAATGGCGAATATTACGAAGATCAGGATAGCTCATAGAAAATTCCTTTTAGTGGATTGAAGATGAAGTAGTTGGCTGAATTTGCGGCATGTAGAGATAATGATTGTTATGATAGCAATCATAGCAAGGATTAAAATTGCGTACTCAATTTTGAGTCATGAAATATACAATACGATATTGAACGCGATATTAAACGGGATAATCATTGAGAGATTGTGTTAAAGCACTCAATCGGATGATATCTATTTACGAAAAAATTTATTACATGATGAGCTGATATGTGGCTGGGGCGAATGTTTGCATGCTTATCAATATCCCGTGCCAGCAAGAACCGTCATTTTGGAGCTTCATCGCAAAGATTATTCGTAGCAAAACTAGAAAAGGAGAAAAGTGAGGATTCATGAAGATCTTATTACAAAGAGTTAAAAATGCGAATGTGGTTGTGGAGGGCAATGTGGTTGGAGAGATTTCACAGGGCATTATGGCACTTGTAGGAATTGAGCCGGAAGATACCCCAAAGATCATCGAAAAGGGTATTGATAAACTTCTTAAATATCGCGTTTTTAGTGATGACGAAGGAAAGATGAATCTCTCTCTGAAGGATATTGCCGGAGAATTGCTACTAGTTTCGCAGTTTACATTAGCCGCAGATACTAAAAAGGGATTACGCCCAAGTTTCACATCGGCAGCAGCGCCGGCATTGGGGGAAACTTTGTTTGATTACGCTGTAGAATATGCAAAAACGCAGATTGCAGTGGTTGAAACAGGGCAGTTTGGTGCGGATATGCAAGTATCGTTGATCAATGATGGGCCTGTCACATTTTTGTTAGAGATATCTTAGGGATATCTTAAATACAAGCATTAACCATTCAAGAAAAGGCCGTTAAAGACTATTAAAGTTTTAAGATAATGCTGAGTATTTAAATGTGGATATAAAAAATAGGAATATGAATAGAGCTGCATATTCAAATGTAAATTTTAATATACTTTAGGTATTAAAATACCGCATAATGAAACGCTTTTTATTACTTCTTTCTTTATAATCCATTAACCGCAGAGCTCATTATGCTTATCTCCATGTTTTTATTTTCGATTGCAATGTCTATTACGCCGGGACCTGTTAATACTGTGATTTTATCTATCGGTATTAATTACGGCCTGAAAAATTCATTGCCATATACGACGGGCGCAACATTTGGATTGCTTGTGTTGCTCCTTCTGATTGGTTTTGGGTTACAGGATATTTTCCTACTCTATCCTTTTTTACTGCAAGTATTAGCGATATTGGGTTCACTTTTCATCTGTTATATCGCTTTTAAAATTATGTCTTCAACGGCGCAAATTTCTATTAAAGATAAGGAAAGTTTAGCGGTTCCATCATTTAAAGATGGATTATTCATGCAATGGCTAAATCCAAAAGCGTGGTTAGCCTGTATTTCTGGGGTGACAATGTTCTCATCCCTTGAGAGCCACAGCACTTTGATCATTTTTATCAGTGTCTATTTTGTGATGTGTTATTTATGTCTATTCTTGTGGGGATTATGTGGCGATAGCTTTTCATCAATTCTTAGAGTGGGTAATAGAATGAAGTATTTCAATCTATTGATGGGATCATTTCTGATTATCTCGGAAATCTCTATATTGATTGATTTCTTTTAAGTGTCAGTTACAAGATGATCCATGACAGATACATGGCTTCGGAATGAAGAGGGTTTACGAATTTTTGATAATGAAACCTTCTGATAATGAAGCCCTGATCATGATTTTGTAGTTTAGTCTAGTTATAAGCTCTGCATGACTTCACTAATCAGCTTGAAGGAATGTAATCGCTTCTCGGCATCATAAATAACGCCAGCAAACATCAGTTCATCCACTTCAATGGTGGAAATAAGTTCTGTAATAAAATCCTTCGTATGAGCTTTATCACCAACGGCCGAGAGTTTTAACATGGAAGTGACGTGGCGCTTCTCAAGCGGATTCCAATATTGATCCATATCGGAAATCGGCGGTGGGGTGAGTTTTCGATCATCTCGAATAAGCTGCGTAAAACTTTGCAACATTGTTGTAAATTCAAACTTAGCTTCTGCTTGCGTATCTGCAAGAACGCCATTTAGGCAGAGCATAGAATAAGGTTTATCGAGATATTGTGAGGGTTTAAATTGTTCCCGATAGATTCTCAAAGCAGATTCCATATGAGTTGGCGCAAAATGTCCGGCAAAAGCATAGGGTAATCCTAAATGTGCGGCAAGTTGAGCACCAAAAAGGCTTGAGCCTAGAATCCACACAGGAACATCTAAATTTATGCCGGGAATGGCATTGATTCTTTGCCCATCTTCAGGATGAAAATAAGAAAGAAGTTCCATCACTTCCTGAGGGAATTGATCGGCACGATTTGGATCTCGGCGAAGTGCACGCGAAGTCATCTGATCTGTTCCCGGCGCTCTGCCAAGTCCGAGATCAATCCGATTTGGGTAAAGGGTTTCCAATGTACCAAAAGCTTCGGCAACCATGAGAGGCGCGTGATTGGGAAGCATAATGCCACCGGAACCTACGCGAATCGTATTAGTATTGCCGGCAATATGCCCAATCAGAACAGCGGTTGCCGAGCTCGCAATATTCACCATATTATGATGCTCCGCAACCCAAAAGCGGTGAAATCCTGAACTTTCTCCAAGTTTTGCAAGATTAACGGCGCGTTCAAAAGCATTTTTGGGAGTTTCATCTTGATTAATATTGGCGAGATCTAAAATTGAAAATTTCATAATGTCTTATCCTTTAAAAATATTCTTTAAACAATCAATTGAAAAATGAAATCTAAAATTGATAGTAAATGAAAGCACTCACGCTTTTGAAGGGAGATTTTCAAAGCATATGGAAAAAGTGTTTTGAAAAGCCTTTTGAAACTACCTCGAAGCGCTGTTTTGAAGATCTATTTGAAAGCTTAATACCAGTTTTCCTGCATCTCTTGAATGAGAAGAGAAAGTTGATGATCATCAAAATAGAGCGGACGGAAATTGAGAACAAAGGCTTTAATATCTTCAAATGTTCCTCGAAGTTCACAGCTCTCTTCATTCGGTTCATAGGTAAATAGACCTTGTAGGTCGGTAAATTCATTCTCAAGATAAAATTCAATAATATCGACCCAACTATAACCACTATTTTCAATCTCTAAATCATCAAAAATATCAAAGCGATCATTTGCCGGAAAATGTAACCCAAAAAGATCTTCTTCATATTGCAGGATTTCAAAAGGGTGAATGCGTTGTAAGTCTAAATCTTCCATGGTTTATCCTAAATTCAAAGAGGGAAAGAGAAGGGGAATAGAATGTTGTGTTCTGAATGATTTTGTAAATTGTATTCTAACATTCGGCAAAGTTTATAGATTAGATTGTTTTTTCTTAAACTGAAAATGGTAGATGTATTATTGCTCTAGCGGAATATAATTTAAAACGTTCTTGCAGTAATATGGATACCTAAGATTAGGAGGTAGATATTTTGATTAAATATCATAAATTGGTGGAAACATTGTTTATGTCTGTGGATACGAAAACAGAAGATTTAGGAGTTGTTGATTTTAAGTTACTCATTTTACTGGATTCAGAAAGTCATTATTCCATGAGTGTTTATCGTAAGGATATATATCGTCTACAAGCACTTGGAAATGAAGTATTGGTTGATGAAACGATTTGGGTAGAAGATGACTTTTTTTATTGCGAACAAAAGTTCAAATCACAAGATGACGTTTTAAGAGCGTTTGAGGAGAGATTAAAAGCGACATTTATAACGTGATTTCTTTGAGTAGATGTTTATCACAATAAAAAAGACCTCAATGAATTTGAGGTCTTGATGTGTTGTATGTTGAAGTCTTTATTGTAAGGCGCATCTCCTTCGCCGGACTTAAAGTGATTTCAATATACGAGTGTTTTAATTTTATAGTTCAGGATTGCGAGAACGGTTGATGAACTCTTTTGGATATTGTGTGAAGCCTTTTGTAATAAACGCAAGGTACACCAGTCCAATCATTCCCCAAACAAGTCCAATCACAAGTGCTGTATATTCAAGGTTAAACCAAAGGTAGATAATAAATGCCATTCCTAACATTGGGAAAAGCAGATAATGAACATTATGACCTAAAGTATAACGCTGACTATCGCGGATGTAGTATTGAACAACGACGCAAAGGTTCACGAAGAAGAATGCGGTTAAAGCACCGAAGTTGACTAAATGTAACGCAAAGTTCAGGTCGAAGAATCCTGCGGTTAAACAGACAATGCCGACAATCACGATGTTGATGGAAGGGGTTTTAAATTTAGGATTAATGTAACCAAAGATTTTTGGTGGTAAAACTCCATCACGACCCATCACATACATCATGCGTGAAACGCCGGTATGCGCTGCAATACCTGAGGCACATACTGCTAATACTGCGAGCCATAAACCTACAGATTGGAAGAATGTTGCGGCAACAAAGCTTGTTAATGAGCGCTCTCCCACATATAACAATACTTCAGGTTGGCTCTCTTCCGGATTCGCAAATACGTACCCTTGGAAGTAGAGTTGCATGAAATATGTCATTGCGATAAAGATAATCCCGCCGATAAAGGTCGTGAGGAAAATCGCTCTTGGCACTGTTTTCGCGGCATTCTTTGTTTCTTCAGAAAGTGAGCTTAAGCCATCAAATCCTAAGAAAGAGAAGCAGAGAATTGCAGAACCTGCAGCAACGGCGCCAATTTGCATATCAGGCGTAAAGAATGGTTTGGTACTTGCAATCGTTGCTTGTCCAACGCCATCGCTTACTAATCCTTTGATCACAAGCGCAAGGAAGATTCCCATTAATAGAAGCTGACAGAATACGATAAGGGTATTCACGTTTGCGACTAATTCAACGCCACGATAGTTTACGTAGGTCATTGCAATGGTTAACGGCACAACATAATACCAAATACTGATGTCATCACTGATCAACGTTTTTAGATAAATAGTCGCTAATAAGATGTTGATCATCGGGTTAAATAGATAATCAAGCATCGTACACCAGCCGATCACAAAGCCTAAATTAGGATTCAGTGATTTTTGGGCATACGTATAAGCAGATCCCGCAGATGGATAATAGCGAACCATTTTTCCATAGCTAAGAGCTGTGAACATCATTGCAATTAATGTGATGATATACGCGGTGGGAACGTGAGCTCCCGTTTGCATACTTACAATCCCAAAGGTATCAAAGACAGTCATTGGTTGCATATATGCTAGACCAATCATAACGAGCTGCCACAATACGAGTGTTTTTTGTAATCTTGCAGGAGATGAGATAGTTGTAGATGAAGACATCGCGTTAGGAGATAACGCTTTGGATTTTAGTAACATAAGTTTATTTCCCCCAGCCTTAGATAGCATGTTAAGAGAGATAAATTAGCCGCGTTAATTCAGAAGAATTATTGCCCCCTTGTATCAGAATATGAGAATTGGGATTCTCATAAAAACTTCATTTTAATATGAAGCTCGGAGGATTTTACACTTTTTGTGTGAGTTGGCTATCGATTTTTAAAATTTAAATTACACAGATATTTACATAATTGGAAATGTATAGCTTCAGAGGTTGTTTTTGAGGTTTTAAGCCATCTTTCGAGTACCTGTTAAATAATAAAAAGTTATAGTACGTTGATGTATGATTAATAATATTTATCAAGAATGCGTCTCATAAACATATTATAAGAAACTATTGCTCAGTGAGTATCGCTTCGTCATTGGAAATGTGATCAAGCAAGATCAGTACTCAATAATAGAAAAAGTCCCTAATAGTAGATATCAGGGACTTTTTGGAATCTGTGAAACAGTATTGAAAACGAAATGATCTTGAAAAATATCGGATGCAATCTAGGAGATTTTAGAAATAACGATTTCCGCGAGCTCTAAACCCGGCAATACTCTGTTCCCACATTTTTTCGGTATTTTGTCCAATATTGCCCATACCATTTAGATCGAATTCTAAGTAGATACGCCATTGTTTGTTTTTATCGTAGATATCATCACGGTAGTATCTTGCGGCAACGCGGGTTGTAACACAGCAATCACGATACTCAACCCCAATTTGGCTATCAATCATTTTTGATTCACTAAAGGCATAATTATAACGTCCCGCAATAGCCCAACGATTATTAAGTTGCCAAAAGAGTGACACATCGATTTGATCTATTTTGGTCTGATCTTCAGAATAACCTAAGTGTTCCAGGCCTCGATTAAAGCGGTAACCAATATTGAAAATTTTACGTTCATCAGGGCGATAGTTGATATCAAAAGTAGCTCGAGTTGTTTTTTTAGTAGTAGAGGACCATTCAATAGAACTTCCTACATGCAACTTAGGAAGGATTTCTATATTAGTCTGCGCGAAAAGTGCAGAACTACGGATTTTATCACTATCTTTATTAAGATCTTCTCCAATGGTAATTCTAGGATTGGAGAAATATTGTGTTTGACCTACTGATAGATTGAATTTTTCAGCGCCATCTTCTTCATTAAAAATGCGCGTTGTAAATGCTGTCGTTAACTGATTAGCATTTGATTGTCTATCCGCACCATAGAAATCATTGAAACTGAAAAGATTGTAATAATTAGGCGTGATTTCTGAGGTATCAAAAATCGGAATATGGCTTTGGTTACGGTAAGGGGCATAGAGATAGAAAAGTCTAGGTTCTATAGTCTGGACATAATCTCCACCGCCAAATAGGGTATCAAAGTGAATATTTTTCTCTAAGAACATTCCCGCATCTAAGCTAAGAATAGGTAAAGTTCTTGAAAAGCTCTCTTTTTGATTTGTTGGCTTAAAACTATTGTCATAAGAGAGGTCATAATGGGTAAATCTAAAGCGTGCAGTAGGCTCAATAAATCCCCATGAATTCTCAAAGCGATAGCTAATGCTTGGCATAATATCAATACGCGTTGCACCGGAGGGTTTCGTTCTGTCCGTAAAACGGTCATCTTTGACATCAAAACGTACAAACTCTGATTCAATCCCGAAATTAAACCCTTTAAGATCCCAACTTCCACTAAAAAGAAGTTGTGGCATTCTGCCATAGGGATTGTGTTTAATAACTTCTCTATCTGTGACGAGATAATCCTGAAAACGAAGTTTTGTCGCCCAGTTTTCAGTACGATAATTGAGTTCAGCGTTTCGCTCAAGCGTCACATCTTCTAATAAGCCTGTCTGATCTTCAATATCTTTGAGGTAATTTTCATCAGAGACATTTTGGAATAAAATTTCTCCTGTCAGATTTTTATTAAAATTGAGGGTTTGCTCCGCTTTAATAATCCAACGCTTTTTATGATCATATTGACGATCTTTTGTAATATAAGTTCCTGAAAGTGCAAATTCTTGCCACGTATTCAGATAGCGAATATTCCCCTTAATAGCAGGGCCTCGTTTGGAAATAAATCCTAATGCTAATATCGCATCGATATTGGGTGCAATATTAAAATAATAGGGTGCAAATAGACTTAATCCACTACTTTTACTCACGGAAATTTCAGGGAAGAGTAAGCCACTATGCCTTTTGCCATCAATAGGGAACGATAAATAGGGGGCATAGAGTACCGGCGTTCCAAAGAAGTCTAATGTAGCATTATAGGCTTCAGCGCGACCTGTTTCGTGATTGATATCTAGGTCTCTTGCTTTTACTCTCCAAATCTCATTATCAATAGCGCACGTTGAATAGGTGGCATTTTTGAGCAGAGTATTTTGTTCATTGCCACGGTGGTCAATTTGGCTCGCACGTCCCTGAATATTGGGTTCGGCTTTGAGATAATATTGCGATTCTGAAAGATGCGTTTCATTTTTAGAGAGAAGATGCACAATTTTACTGCCGACTAATACCGCGCTCGGCGTTGCATAACGTACTTGAGAACCTGAAGATTGGACAATGTTATGAACCCGATCAATGGTGAAGCTGTCGCTACTAATTTTATCATTGCCATAAATAATCTCGGCATTTCCCTCAAGCCTTCCCTCATTATCTAAGAGATAACCACTATCTGCATTGACGATCATTTGCTCTTTAGAGCTATTGCTTTCCGGCATAATAAATTGTGCCAAGGGAGATATTTGACAGGCAATAGGCTCGGCAAATCCTGTCGCAGGAAGAGCGAGTAATAAGGCGAATGCTAGCTTCGAGGGTACGATTTTATTTTGGGGCACAGTGAAAGCTCACTTGTCATGATTTTAAGTAATTAAAATCTTATAGATGAATATTGAATGGGGAGTAGAATCGCATTTTTTACGTAGAATTTCAATCTAAATACTCGCTAACTTTCATGCAAAGATGATACAATTCTAGGGAATAAGCAATTTGTAAAATTGTGAAAAACAATTTAAAAATTTATCAGAATACCCTTTGGAGATTTATAATAATGAGTAATTACTATCAAACGGATACCTACAGTGGTGTTGAAAGACAGGGAATGCATAAAGTTTTGCGTCAAGCATATACATTAGTAGCGCTCTCTCTTATCCCGACTATTATTGGCGCTTATATTTCAATTCAATCACAAATTGTTGCGAATTTGATGATCTCTAGCCCAATTATGTTCTTCATCGGATTTATGGTGATGTTCTACGGTCTTTCATTTGCGATTGAAGCGACTAAAAGATCTCCGATGGGTTTAGTACTCATGTTCGTATTTACATTCTTAATGGGCATGATGCTTGGACCTCTCTTAACGGTTGCATTAAGTACGAGTAACGGTTGGCAATATATTGGAATTGCTGCCGGCGGTACAGCAGGTTTATTCTTAGTATTAGCGGCAATTGGTGGCGATAAAACTAAAGATTTTTCCCCAATTGGGAAATACCTTGGGGCTGTTGGTATTGTAATGATGATTACCATTGCTTTGAACTTCTTCTTCTTGAAAATGCCAATCATGAACTTAATCATCTCTATGTTAATCATTCCATTTTCAGGCGCGATTATCTTATGGAGAATTAACAATGTTGTAAGAGGTGGAGAAGATAACTATATTAGCGTGGCATTAGATATCTATATCTCTCTTTACAATATCTTCTCTAGCTTGTTACGTTTGATTCTTGCAAGCAACGATTAATAGATGAAGAAAACAAGGTTATTTAATAAATTATTGAATAATCTTGATATGACAATCTGATACGATAAGAAGGCGTTACATTGAGTTGAACGCCTTTTTTATGGTTTTTATTTTGGGTTTATATGGGTTATTTATATCTTTCCGATAGAAATTTTTTAATTTTTGCCTAAGATAAGAAGTTCATAAATCAGATGGCTGGAGAAATAAATGGTAAATCGTGGGCAGAAAGAGGAGGTGTTAAAGTGTTTAGAGCAACATTATATCTCTCCACTAACACAGTTTTATGCAGAAACTGAAGTCCTCAAACGAATCCTGCTAGGTCGACCTTTTAGGCCTTACATTGGTGCTCCCGATAGTTGGCGATTAATGCATATTTACCAATCATTACGGCATTTAACTTCGGATGAGGCTCTACACAAACTCTGGTTATTTGATCGTTATTTAAGTAGTGCCGGTTTATCTGTATTTGCATTTGATAAACCGCTTATTCTGAGCGATTCGATTCCTTATTTTGAATGGCAAGAAGAGGGAAGATTGCAAGGATTGCAACAATTCTTTGGTAAACCTCGAGTTTTCTTTTTTTGTAAACCGCAAGATGAATCTATATTACAATATATGGAAGTTTTTATAGAACAAGATGTTGCTGAGAATTGTGTGATTGTGGGAGAACTTCCCGAATCTATTATCAAAGTAATTCGAGAAAAAGGCGGGCATCATATCTCCATGATATCTCGCCCTTTCTTAGAAAATATCGGGAAAGGGCGAAGCTTTACTAGTCTATTTAGCCAATCCGTTGATTTTTTTGTAATGGATGCTTGCGGGCAATATACTAAAGCCTTTTCAAAGCCAGAGTTTTTTCGACAGCTAGAGCAGATTAAAGAGCAATATCTTAAAGATGATAGAGCAGTATAACAATGAGTCGTTCTGCACTTCACATCGATCTTATTTGTCGATAAAACCCCTGCTCAGAAATAATCACGCCTTCAATCTCTAACATAATTAAATCTGCGGTAATATCCGCTGTGTTTTTGAGCGTCAATTCTACTAGTTGATTGATAGATTTTGGCATTTCTAAGAGTTGAAATAGGGCATATTGAGGATGATCTTCCGGCAATGTGATTGGGGGAATCGCTTCTGGTTTGATCTTAGTAGTTGCTATTTTCGGTGTGCTTTGGGTATGGGATGAGTCTGATGATCTTTTGAGACTATTTTTCGAAGAAATTGTGAGAGATGCTTTCTGTGCATCTTCTTGTGCCATAAATAGATCCGATTGAATAATAGGATCACTTGTTTCAAACCAGCCTTTGAGATGGGTGCGAATATCTAGAGTTGATTCAACGAGCGTGGCACCTTCTCGAATAAGCTGATGACAACCTCGTGATTGTGGCTGATGAATCGATCCTGGAATCGTAAATACTTCCCGATTTTCTTCCATACTTAATCTTGCAGTAATGAGTGAACCTGATTTTAACGTCGCTTCTACCACTAAAGTTCCTAACGATAATCCGGCGATAATACGATTTCGTCTCGGGAAGTTTTGAGGTTTAGGGGGCATTTGAAGCGGATATTCGCTGATTAATGTGCCATTATTTTGAAGGATTTCACGGCTTAATGAGAGATGAGATTTTGGATATACTTCATTTAAACCAGAACCTAATACGGCAATGGTTGGTTTTTGCTGTGCCACAGTGGCTTCATGAGCGACTTTATCAACGCCTATTGCTAAACCGCTAGTAATAAGTCCTGCTTTCGCGAGCTCTTCTGCAAATAATCGAGCATTATATAACCCTTCTGATGTTGGTTTTCGTGCGCCGACAATGGCAATTTGTGGTTCTCCTAATATCTCTAGATTGCCTTGAACAAAGAGAAGCATTGGCGGATCAAAGATCTCTTTTAAAAGAGACGGGTAATGTTCATGATGAAAAGTCAGGATATGATGGTTGGGTTTTTCCGCCCACAATAATGCTTGTTCTACTTTGTTGGCATAAGATGCTCTTTTAGCAATTACAGATGAGGGAATGCCGGCGTTTTGCCACTCTAAATCATCGGCAATGACCGCTTTTTCTGCCGAGCCAAAATAATCAATCAGACATTTAAAGCGGACAGCACCAATCAGAGGTGTGTAATAGAGTGTGAGCCAAGCATCTAGCATTATGGCGTTTCCTTGTAAGGGTTCTATGTTATATTACAAAAAGATTTTTATAAAAATTCGATTCGTAAATAGATTGAAAGATTTGAAATACTCGAGAGAAGCGCGAGATATTGCATAATGAATCGAATGTGACTTTAAAATATATGAGATGGAGTTCAGTAATGGCACAATTAGCGGAAAAAATTTTCACAAGAAAGTTTGAGACACAAACGGAATCATTAGCACTTTCAGAAATTCAGGAAACGTATATCGTCCTTTTTTTCTATCCAAAGGATAATACGCCGGGTTGTACCATTGAAGTGCAAGATTTTAATTTGTTATTAAATGAGTTTAAAACGGCAAATTGTGCTTTAGTCGGAGCTTCTAGAGATAGTAAAAGTTCCCACATTAAATTCTCTGATAAATTTGATCTGCAATATCCGCTTCTTTCAGATCCAGATGAAACGCTCTGTAAAGCGTTTGATGTGATTAAAGAGAAAAATATGTTTGGAAAAATTGGTTTTGGCATTGAGCGCAGTACGTTTATCTTGAATCAAAAAGGCGAGATTTTACAAGAATGGCGCAAAGTAAAAGTGCCGGAACATGCGCAAGAAGTGTTGGAAGCTGTAAAAGCACTCTAAATACTCTAAGCATTAGAGTGTATAATGCCGGTAAGGGATAACTGTTACCGCTAATTAATAATTATGCAAAAAAGGATCTACCATGTGATAGATCCTTTTTTTATGCATTAAATGATAATGTTTAGAGCGAACTAAAAATGAATAAAAGGAATCGCTTTTAATACTGCTAAGAACACCACAATCATTAAAATGATGCTCGGGAATTCATTGAAATAGCGATAAAACTTATGCCCGTGAACATTTTTATCATGCCTAAAAGCTAAAACGTAATGATAGCAAAAACCTTGATAAATAATGAGAAGCGTCACAAGTGTGAGTTTAAAGTGTAACCAACCCATTTTCATAAGCGCAGGATTTTTCATAATCAAAATTAAGCCAAAAGTAACGGTTAATACGGCGCCGATATTGGTCATAATCATCAGCTTTCGTTCCATCACTTTGAATGTTTCATTGGTATCTGGGCTTTCATTCATCGCATGATAAACAAAAATTCGTGGCAGATAGAAAAGACCGGCAAACCACGTAACCATAAAAATAATATGTAAAGCTTTAAAAACGAGATATGACATAGTGACCTTTGAATGAGAAGTTAAAATAAGTTTTATCGTTGATCGAAATTCATAAAATGCCGAGAATTTTATGGATATTCCCTAGAAGCTTCTAAAATTTCCTAGAACTTCCATAGAAGTCTCGAGAAAATTTTGAGGAAATATCTTTATGAATGATTATAACAAAGATTATTTTAAGAATGATGATAGAAATCGTAGATTCGCTTGATTGCTTGGAATCATAAAAGTTGAGGTTCCCTTGTGCTATGGAGGGATTTTAGCGATAATAGCTCGAAAAATATTTCTATGACCTTAAAAGGATTTCTTCATGGTTTTTACCATTAAAAGACGACCTACAAGCCAAGTGATGGTTGGCAATATTGGGATCGGCTCGGATTATCCAATTCGTGTGCAGTCAATGACCAATACGAATACGGAAGATGTAGATGCAACAGTTCAGCAGATTATTGAATTAGCAGATAGTGGCTCTGAAATTGTGCGCGTAACGGTGAATACTGAAACGGCCGCAAAAGCTGTGCCATTTATCGTAGAAAAGCTTGATGCGAAAGGCTATACAACGCCGGTTGTTGGGGATTTTCATTTTAATGGCCATAGACTTCTGCAAGCAGAGCCAGAATGTGCAAGAGCATTAGCAAAGCTTCGTATTAATCCCGGAAACGTTGGTCGTGGTGCGCGTAAAGATGAGCAGTTTTCTTCCATTGTGGAAGAAGCACTCAAATACCAAAAACCTGTGCGAATCGGTGTGAATTGGGGAAGCTTAGATCCGGAAGTTTTAAAAAGATTGCTCGATGAAAATCTCAAAAAAGCAGTGCCACTTTCTAATGATGAGCTTATGTGTGAAGCGATGATTGTTTCGGCATTGGAAAGCGTTGCCTTTGCGAAAGATATCGGCATGACGGATAACGATATTATTCTGTCTGTGAAAGTGAGCCAAAGCCAACAATTGATCAAAGTGTATCAAGATATTGCCGGTAAAATTAATTTACCGCTCCATTTAGGCTTAACAGAAGCAGGAATGGGCATGAAAGGCACCGTTGCTTCTACGGCTGCATTGGCAGTTCTATTGCAACAAGGTATTGGCGATACAATCCGTATTTCTCTCACACCAGAACCAAATGCTTCTCGTACGGAAGAAGTATTGGTTGGCAGAGAGATTTTACAGAGCTTACAGATTCGTGCATTTACGCCAAAAGTGGTTGCATGTCCTGGATGTGGCCGCACAAGTAGCGATGATTTCCAATATCTTGCGCAAGATATTCAATCGTATATTGATAACAGCATGCCGACTTGGAAAACCCAATATGAAGGCGTTGAAAAGATGGTGGTTGCTGTCATGGGCTGTATTGTCAATGGTCCTGGAGAATCAAAAATGGCAAATATCGGCATTAGCTTGCCGGGAAATGGGGAAAAACCCGTAGCGCCTGTTTATGTAGATGGCGAGCGCTCAGTAACTTTGAAGGGCGAGAATATCGCTGATGAATTTAAACTAATAATTAACGAATATATTGATGGAAAATACAGAAAACAATAATAGACCGCTTCGCGCGATTCGCTCTTTTGTTAAAAGAGAAGGGCGCTTAACGAAAGGTCAAGAGCGCATTTTAGCGGAAAGCCCATATTTAATTACGCATGATGAAGTAGATCATCAATGGGATTTAAATACGTTATTTGGTCGTGAAAATGCGCCTCGCACTTTAGAGATTGGTTTTGGCGATGGCATGTCATTTTCAAATATGGCAGAAAATGAACCAGAACGTGACTTTTTAGGTTTAGAAGTACATCGTCCCGGCGTTGGAAGATTACTTTTAGATGTGGAAGAGCGTGATCTTCATAATATCCGTGCCATTGATTATGATGCGGTACATATTTTAAAAACCTGTATTCCAGATGGTAGTTTAGAATGTGTTCAAGTCTTTTTCCCAGATCCTTGGCATAAGAAGAAGCACAACAAACGCCGTATTATTCAACCGGAATTTGTCGCATTGATCGCTCAAAAATTGCAAAAAGGCGGTAGACTTTGCCTTGCAACGGATTGGGAACCTTATGCGGAACATATGATGGAAGTGATGCAAGCAGCGCCAGATTATGAAAATAGCGTTGAAGGATTTGTTGAAAATCCAACGCATCGTTTACCCACAAAATTTGAAGCGCGCGGCATTCGTTTAGGTCACGGCGTTTGGGATTTAGTATTTCTTAAAAAGTAGGGATGAATAGCTTGATAGCGTGAGCTTTCATGACAATTCAGATTAGAAAAGCTGTAAAGGTTCGCTTTTACAGCTTTTTCTTGTGCACTATAAAACCGCTCAATATTTTCATATCTATTTTAAGCTGTCATGTCGCTGGGAAGAATGTTTGTGCATTTTTGTAGATCGCATGACAGCATTGACACATCGCAATTCTGGGCTCAAAGTCGTCATGAAATACCATCACAATAGCGTTATTTTAGATTTAATAACCCAAAGAAATCTCAAAGAATCCATATTGCTGGCACGGGATACATATAAGCATGCACACATTCGAACCAGCGATGATTCATCGCCTGTTTGGTCATTGAGCTTTTGTAAAATTGTTTTATGGCGATTATTATTTTTATATTTCAAATTTAGTTGAAATATTGAAATGATGATTGTACTTATGCTATTGTTCTCGGCAATATTCCTATTTATTTGAGGCAATCATGAATAACCAGCAAGCGGTCACGATTTTTGAAGCGCTCTCTTCAGAAGTGCGCTTAGATATCTTTAAATTACTTCTAAAATATGGCGAACAAGGCTTAGTTGCCGGCGATATTGCTGAAGCTTTAGAAATTCCTAATACGAATCTCTCTTTTCATCTGAAAGCGCTCTATCATGCCGGCGTTGTTGAAATGACGAAAGAAGGACGCTTTGTGCGCTATCACATTAAAACACCGGAAGTATTTTCTCTCATTAACTTCTTATTAGGTTCTTGCTGTCAGGAATCTGTCGGTTGTTGCGAAATTGATCCCGCAAAATTCCCTGCTTTAATGCAACTATTTTCGAAGTAATGAGGAGAACAGAATGATCTTAGCATTAGTGATTTTTATCATTACAATTACGCTCGTCATTTGGCAACCACGAGGTTTAGGCATTGGCTATAGTGCGGCTTTTGGGGCAATCGTTGCGCTTATTTGTGGCGTGATAGAATTTTCCGATATCGGCATTGTTTGGGGCATTATTTGGAATGCCGTATTAACTTTTATTGCCATTATCATTATCAGCCTTTTATTAGATGAAGCCGGATTTTTCAAATGGGCGGCGCTCTATATTGCTTATCTTGGGCGAGGAAGCGGAAAGCGATTATTCTTCTATATGATCATGCTCGGCGCACTGATTGCAGCATTTTTTGCGAACGATGGCGCAGCGCTGATCCTCACGCCGATTGTGATGGCGATTTTGATTCAATTAGGCGCCAGTAGAGCTTCTACGCTTGCCTTTGTTATGGGCGCAGGTTTCATCGCCGATACAGCAAGCTTGCCATTAACGGTATCGAATTTGGTGAATATCGTTTCGGCAGATTATTATCAGATCTCTTTCGGACAATATGCATCCGTGATGATTCCGGTGAATCTGATTTCGATTGTGATGACGCTTTTTGTGCTCTATATCTATTACCGCAAAGATTTGGCATTTACCTATGATGCCGATAAAATTTTCGAAGGCGGAACGCCAAAAATTGCTATGAAAAATGCGATTGTTGATCGTCGGACTTTTATCACAGGTTGGTGGATTTTAGGGCTATTACTGCTCGGATTTTTTATCTCCGATATGATTCATCTTCCCATTAGTGCCATTGCCGGTATCGGCGCTTTTGTGCTCCTTCTTTCGGCCAAACGTGGCAAAGTGATTAACGTGAAAAAGGTGGTGATGTCAGCGCCTTGGCAAATCGTGATCTTTGCGCTCGGCATGTATTTAGTGGTATTTGGTTTAAGAAATGCCGGCATTATGGATTATTTAGTCATAATCTTGAATAAGCTTGCAGATCAAGGCATTTGGAGCGCAACCATCGTCACAGGATTTATCTCCGCCGGACTCTCTTCCATTATGAATAATCTGCCAACGGTGTTGATCGGCGTGTTATCGGTCGATAGCTCAACGGCAACAGGATTAGTCGAAGAAGCGATGGTTTATGCCAATGTTATCGGCAGTGATTTAGGACCAAAAATCACGCCCATCGGCAGTTTAGCAACGCTTCTATGGCTTCACGTTTTAGCGACAAAAAACATGAAAATCACATGGGGATATTACTTTAAAGTCGGAATCGTCCTCACATTGCCGGTATTGTTTGTGACATTAGTGGCGTTAGTGCTTCGATTAACGTTATTTTAAGAAGTTTATTCATAGGATATGAGTCTTTATTTTATCTAAATTAAAACATCGAAAAAGCGAATATCTCAATAGATATTCGCTTTTTTATATGAAATTTTAGTTGTAGGATATTCGCTATTATTGTTCACAAAGTTAGCCTTTAGGATTTAAAAGAAGCTAAAAAAATTATTAATGCGATAATTCTCTTTATATCCTATAGATGATGAATATACCTATGAATAACAGCAGGTTTTAACATCATTCTATGGAGGGCTATAAAAGTATTGGAATATTGATGATGAATAGAAAATTATTAACTGCAGAAGGCTATCAAACGTTACAAGATGAGCTAAATTATCTTTTACGGACGGAAAGACCCGAAATAACACGCATCGTTTCATGGGCAGCAAGCCTCGGAGATAGGTCTGAGAATGCAGATTAAATGAAAGAACCTCTATAAGTATACTATTTGTAAAAATATCCATTATTATCAATGTTAAATAAATAGTATTAATACTAAAATGTATACTATTTTAATAGAATGTATGGAGCTATATTTTTTGAAAGTTCACAAAAGCTAGGAATTATTTGAGAATTACTAAAAAGCGATTGTATAGGGCAAGAAACATAAAAATGATATGTCCGTCTTGTTCCTCCATCTAAAAGAAGAGCGTATGTATTGCACTGATATCGTCTTTATCCGCTGAATCAAGTAAACGTTTTAATTCATCAGGGCTGGTTGTTCTCACATTTTTCCCATAATAAGCCGTCATTTGCTCACGATCGAGATTATCAACTTGAGTCGTATTTTGTTTTAAAACAGATTTAACAGCACTTGATAAAGCGTTCAAACCTTGTTTGAAAATATTTGTCATGAAATTTCCCTCACAAAAAAGCCTACATTAGCGTTAATGTAGGCTTTTAGGTCACTCATGGGAAGGTACTGAGGTTCAAGGATTAGCGTCTATACCTAACACATCTTCTTGTACTTTATTTATCCTTTTAGTCTCATCTTCCTTTTTTTGTTTAGCTATAGTTTCCGCATTTTTATAATGTATATTCAAAACCTTCAGAACTAAGTAAGCGACCCTAATAAATAGTAATAATGAAAATGTTGTTGCGCCGCCCCAGATCGAATAGATAATAATATCTCTTTTCTCCAAAAAGAAAAAAATAATGTTGAGCACACACATACAAAAACAAGCCCAAGTTGCCAATGAAATATAACCAATGAGAGTTGTCATTAATCCTTCTTCGATTAGTATCGTGACTACTTTAGACTTAAAACTCAACAAGATAGTTTTGGTTGTTGCTAAAAATCCTAATAAAATACCAAATAATGATAATGAAGCAGAAAAAAGCTCATTTTTTTCAGGAATTTTAATAATATCTAATACTGAAGGGTAATAAAAATAAATAGCACAAATAACACTAATTAGAATAAGTGTTATGTAATAAGGTGCAAATCTTTCATAATTCTTCAGTTCAGTTATCACTTTATTTCACCCTCTTTTATCCAAGACTGATACGCTCTTATTGTTGCATTTTTTCTACTAGTTGTATCATACAGACCGCTGATATCCGTTTCGACTTCTTCCTCTTTTACCAACCTAGCCTTAACCAGATCTAAAAGTTCAATTGATTTGTCTTCATTCAAAACACTTACTTTGAAAGTATCAATTCCACTACCATCTGTTTTCAAAAGACCTTTAAACTTATTATAAGTCTTTTCCGCAGCACTACTAATTTTCCCTTTTCGCTGGCTGGAAGAGATTTCAAATTTAAATTTGTCATCTCTATCACAATAAGCATTAAGGGTATTAGTAATATCTTTGTTCTTATTTGTAATTTTCGACCTGTTAATATTGAGTTCTATTTTGGTTAGTACATTTTTACCCTTTTCTAGCTTATCTAACACATTGCTTTTTAAAACAGGAGTGAAATCTATATCTAAAAACTTTTCAGCATTTTTTGTATAGTATTTCTGTAAATACTCTTGGATTTGAGAGATTCTTGGACCTGTATGGTTATACTGGACTATAACAATATTTTTATTCGGATCATAGAGTAGGCCTGTGTCATAGCAAAATTGTTCACCTATTTTATTATTTAAATTTATTGATGACATTTTGGTTTGTCGACTTCCACGACCTAAGCCATTAGTTAAAGTTAAAAAACTAAACTCTACATACCATAGCTCCGCAGACTGATGTGTAATTTTTTCTATATATTCAAATCTAAAATTTTTACGCTTAATTAAGAGAGTATTATCCTCTATGGGTAAGTTTTTGTTGCTATACATACTTTCAAATACATTTTTTAAATTCCCTCGATACGACCCAATAACATCAAATGCATGTATTTTGATTTTTCTAACCATTTTAAGCTATCCCACAATGAAAAATATATTTAATGTAGGATAGCTTATACTTTTTCTGACCTAAAAAATAGATTTTATACATTAATTCTATAAATCTAATAATATATTCATGGGGAAGTGCTTTAATTGTGCAACTAGTGTTTTTTGGCTTGGATTGAGCAGAATAAAACCATTCTCCATATCTGGTTGAGGACTTTCGATTCTCAGTATTCTATCAGTCGTAGGTTTAATCGGCGAAGTTTCAATAGACTATGCAACAATCTGTTTTCTTTGCTTTTACATATCCATCACTCCCATGATAATCCGATGGGGATAGGATCATTACTGAAGAGAAAATAGAGCTTTCAAGCTAAAAATAAATGTAAAAAACGCTATTGATTTAAACGTTCAATAGCGTTGCTCTAATCATAAATTTAAATTAATTGAGGTTATCATGAACTAACGTAGTGACTTTTCACTCCTTGTATCACAATATTTTAAAAGGAAAGTCTAATAGCTAAAGCGGCTAAAGTTACTAGTAGAATTGGGGTTGTTAAAATAATACCTACTTTAAAATAATATCCCCAAGTAATTTTTAAGTTCTTTTGAGATAGAACGTGAAGCCACAACAGTGTTGCTAAACTACCAATAGGCGTGATTTTAGGTCCTAAATCGCTACCGATGACATTTGCATAAACCATTGCTTCTTCAGTAAGACCTGTTGCACTACTTGCATCAATAGATAATACACCTACTAAAACCGTTGGCATATTATTCATAATAGATGATAAAACTGCTGTAAGAATGCCGGTACCAAAAATAGATGCCCATAGACCATTATCTGAAAAATCATTCAAGATATTAGCAATATAGGTTGTTAGACCTGCATTTCTTAAACCAAATACGACTAAATACATTCCCAAAGAAAATATGACTATTTGCCAAGGTGCCCCTTTTATAACGGTTCGAAGATTAATTTTTCTGCCTCTATAAGCGATTGCAGCTAATATCATGGCCGCTATCGATGCTATAACACTAATAGGGATATCTAAATAATCCGAAGTGAAAAAGCCTATTAATAAAAGAATTAAGACGATCCAGCCAGCTTTAAACGTCATCCTATCTACAATGGAATCTTTTGGCTTTTCAATACTAATCACGTTGTACGAGAACTTAGTATCTTTCCTAAAAAATAAATGTAAAACAATTAATGTGGTAATAACGGATACGATATTTACAGGCAACATGATAGAAGCATAGCGTGTAAAACTGATATCAAAATAATCAGCTGAAACGATATTCACTAAGTTTGAAACAATAAATGGAAGGCTTCCAGTATCTGCTATAAACCCTGCGGCCATCACAAAAGCGAGTGTCGATGCTCGACTAATCCCTAAAGATAAAAGCATAGCCATGACGATTGGTGTAATGATCAATGCTGCACCATCATTGGCAAAAAAAGCAGCAACCAAAGCACCTAATAAAATTAAGTAAGTAAATAGTTTACGGCTATTACCATTACCAAATTTTGCAATATGTAATGCGGCCCATTTAAAAAATCCAGCTTCATCTAAAATCAAACTAATGATTATTATTGCTATAAAGGTAATAGTCGCATTCCAAATAATACCCCAAACAATAGGGATATCATCAATATTTATTACCCCAAATATCAGTGCTAAAATAGCGCCTATTGAAGCACTCCAACCTATCCCTAAACCCCTAGGTTGCCAAATTACAAGCACCAAGGTAAATATGAATATGGTAATTGCTAATATCATAAATAAATTCCTAAAAGACGACAAGCTCCTATGAAAGGAGCCCATCTGAAATTAATAATTATAAAAAACCTTCTATTAATGGTAAGAAAGCTTACTTAAGCCTTCAATACCTGTAGGTTCTTCACTTTGTAAGCCGACAAGCGCTAAGTTATCTTTACGTTTAGATATCTCCTCAATCTCTGTTTTTTCTTTTAAAGCCCTTTCTATCAACAAGCCTGAGCGAGTAGGATGATTGACTAGTGTATTATTAATAATCCATCCCCATGGTTTAATTCCAGCTCTTCCTAAATCTTGTTCTAGATGTTCAGCTTCAGTAATTGGAGTAGTTTCAGCCAACGTTACAAGTATAATTTTCGTCTTATCCGAGTTTTGTATTTGCATCATAGGAGTTGTGACACCTTTACTTCCCATTTGCTTAATAACTTCATTATGATAAGCGCCTGTTGCATCTAACAACAATAATGTGTGTCCTGTTGGAGCTGTATCCATTACAACAATCTTTTTATTAGATTCTCTAATAATTCTAGAAAATGCCTGAAAGGTTGCAATTTCTTCAGTACATGGAGATCTTAAATCTTCTTCTAAAACAGCTCTTTCACTATCGCTTAGATTATCGCCATGACGCTTCATGACTTCCTGGCGATATCTTTCCGTTTCAGTTGCTGGATCAATACGGCTGATTGTTAAATTACTAAGATCTTCATTATTTAAAGTAGATGCTAGATGCGCAGCAGGATCAGAGGTAGAAAGGTGAACCTGTTTACCCATTTCGGCTAACTTAACAGCAATAGCGGCAGCCATTGTTGTTTTTCCGACACCTCCTTTCCCCATAAGCATTACCAGACCTGTGTCTTTTTCTGCTAGCTTCTCAACCATTGAAGCTAAATCAGGAATTTTAACGTTAACTTCTTCCGGAACCATTAATGTTTCGAAAGTAACGTTCACATTACTTAAAAGCAGCCTTAAGTTATCAATACCAACCAAATTAAATGATTTCAAAGAGATATAGTCAATTGGTAACTTTGAAAGATTCTCAGGCATATTCTTTAAAACTTGCTGTTCTCTTTGGTATATAGCAGAACCTAAATCATCTTTTTCAGCTTCTTCTTTAGGAAATAGGCCATTAACCACTAAGTATTGCTTATGAATTCCAAGAGAATAGAGTTCAGAAAAAGTCTTAGAAACCTCATTTATTGCGCTTTTTTGCGCACGGGTAACTAATACCATAGTAGTGAGGTTTTCATCAGATAAAGCATCAACCGCAGCTTTATACTTCTCCTTTTGTTTTTCTAGTCCTGCTAAAGGTCCTAAACAAGAAGCTCCTTCAGGTGAGGTTTCTAAAAAATCACTCCAAGCACCTGGTAATTGCAACATTCTAATAGTATGGCCTGTTGGAGCTGTATCAAAAACAATATGATCAAAATTTCTCTTAATCTCTGAGTTGGTCAATAATGCAGTGAATTCATCAAAGGCAGCTATTTCAGTAGTACATGCTCCTGACAGTTGTTCTTCTATACTTACAACAACATCTTCAGGAAGAGTTCCACGAATAGGATCTATAATCTTTTTACGATATGCTTCGGCCGCATCGTGAGGATTAATTTCAATCGCCGATAGGTTTGGAACTGATGTTATTTGTATAATGTGAGAACCAATATTTTGCCCAAAAACTTGAGCAATATTAGATGCAGGATCAGTACTAACTATAAGAACCTTTTTTCCCATATCAGCAAGAGTTACGGCTGTAGAGGATGCTATAGATGTTTTTCCTACCCCTCCTTTACCAGTAAAGAACAAAAAGGGAGATGCTTCTTTAATAAAGTTCATTTCACTACTCCTTTTTAAATATATCTATAAATTATAGGTATCTAAGCAATTCTTCTTCTGAAGGATAGCTTCCTGAAAACTCTACGATTCCATCAATAATGATAATCGGAAGAGCAACATTACCTTCAGATTCTAATAGATTTTTTACTAATTCATTTTCAGCAAATTTCATTGGCTCTTGACCCAAATTATATCGAGTCACTGAATATCCTTTTGTTTTTATATTTTCAACTATACCCGCCATTCTGATCAATTCATCATCTGGACTTACACCGCAAACACCTGTACTACAACATAAAACTGGATCAAAAATTTCTACTTTTTTCATAAAAAATCCTTATATGACAAATATTATTTAAAATAACTTAAATTACTTTTTCCCCATCTTCTTTATAAAAACTATCTGTTTGGGGTTGAGTTAGAATTTCTAAAACTTTCTCAGAAGGTCGGCACAAAGCAGTACCTTTAGCCGTAACAACAAAAGGTCTATTAATTAAAATAGGAGTCAAAAGCATTTGATCAATAACTTGATCTTCGCTCAAATCTTGTTCTTTCAGAGCCTCAAACTCACTAACATTTCTTCTTAAAGCGTCACTTGGCTTAAGACCTGCAGAACTAATTAAAGTTTGTAACTCTTGTTTTGAAGGTGGTGCTTTTAAATATTCAATAATTAGGGGCTCTATTCCTGCATTTCTAATGAGCCCTAAAACATTCCTTGATGTGCCACAATCAGGATTATGGTAAATAATGACTTCTTTTTCTTTCATTGTATAAATTCCATTTTTTACTTTTTCATATAATGACTATTCAACTAGTGTTGAAATATTGAATAATTCATTACAACAATTCAACTAGGGCTGAAGTATTGAGCCAATCTACAATTACTAACTACTAAACTTAACTTAGAATATTCTTGAGCTTAGGATGTTTATCTCGATGAGATAAACATTGATCAGGATTATTAAAACAACATTCATCTGTTAGAAATTCGACTAAATCTAACATTAAATCAATATTAGCTTTATAGCGTAAAAATCGTCCTTCTTGCTCTACATAAAGCATTTCAGCATGAACTAGAGACTTTAAGTGAAAGGATAAATTCGTATTAGGAATATCTAATAAAGTTGCGATTTCTCCTGCAACTAATCCTGAATCTCCATACTTAACTAATAAACGATATACATCTAGTCTAACCTCAGATGATAACGCTTCAAACATTTTTATAGCACTTTTCTTTTCCATATTTTGATATTACAACTTCTATTGAAATGATTCAAGAAATTTATTCCTAATGCCCCAAACAACACTCTTCTTTTAAAAAACTAATAATTTCATCAAGTTTAGAGTATTTAGGGATACATCTAATAATCCGCCCCTCTTTTTCTTGCTGAATAAGACCAACATTAACCATTCTAGATAAATGATGAGAAAGAGTGGAATTTGGGATATTTAGCTCTTGCTGTATTTCCCCCACTGTTGATCCTTCCATTCCCGACCTCACTAAATAACGAAAAATAGCTAGCCGATGAGTATTCCCGAGTTCAGCCAAACAACTCGCAACCGCTTCATGTTGGTTCATTTTTTGTAACCTTTTTAAGTTCTATTAACAAAACATTGTATCTATTATAAGTTGACAACTTTTATTTTGTTCTATAAATTATATTTCGATCTTTCTAGAAATATAGAAACTTATAATATAAGTAAAAAAGGAAATATACAATGACTCCAGAATTAAAAAGTGCTTTAGAGATGTTCATCTTCTTAGCATTAGAGCTTTCTATCCTATTTATAGGAATTAGTTTTATTATAAATTACTTACAGGAAAAATTTCCTGTATTAAAAAATGGATCACTTCTTAGCTCAGAGAAAAAAAGAAGTTATTTTGTTGCCGCTGCCATTGGAGCTATCACTCCTTTTTGTAGCTGTTCTACAATCCCGATGCTAAAAGGGATGTTAAAAGCAAAAGCGGGCTTTGGTCCTACTATGGTTTTTCTTTTCGTTTCACCTCTTTTAAACCCAATTATTCTAGGGCTACTACTTGTTACTTTTGGATTTAAATTAACTATCATTTATGCAACTTCGGCTCTATTGATCTCACTTTTTTCTGGATGGTTCTTGCATAAACTCAATTTTCAAAAATATATTATTCAAGATACCCTTACCCAAAAAACATCTTGTGAAACCTCATGCGAACCATCTTGTGAAGATATAGGAGTGGTTGAAAGTGATGGCTGTAACATGACAAATAGCTGTTGCGATGCAAATACAGCCCAAGATTCGTCCAAATCTTTGTTAAAAACAAGTTGGAAAAGCGCTTGGGAAGAGTACCGAAAACTCGCTGTATACTTGTTCATTGGGATAGCAATTGGCAGTCTAATTTATGGTTTTATCCCTACTGAATTTTTAGCTAAATATGCAGGGGATGATAATCCATTAGCAATTCCTTTTGCAGCAATAATTGGTATTCCTCTTTATGTAAGAGCTGAAACCGTAATTCCACTTGCTGCGGCACTATTAGCTAAGGGCGTTGGTTCTGGGACAGTACTAGCTCTTATTATAGGAAGTGCTGGGGCAAGTATTACTGAGTTAATTTTATTAAAATCAATATTCAAAACACCATTACTCATAGCTTTTACTACAGTAATTTTAACAATGGCTTTAATCGCAGGATACAGTACATATTTATTTTTACATTAAAGCATTAATGATTATATTTATGAAAATAAATCAATATTAATCAAGTGGATGGGTGGGTTTTAAGCTAAAGGTACCCATTTATACCGCTTGAGTTAATATAATTTTAAGAGAAGTGTTAATGAGGGTATTTAAGTATGCTTTTTGCTTAAATAATAAATAGACTGGTAGTGATTAAGTATGATTAGTTAATAGGCTACTTGAGTAACGATGCATATTTTACTCATTCCCTTGTTTATGATTATAGAGTAATAAGAGCTTAACCTTGCTTCATAGTTTAAACTGAACAATATTCTCATTTAATATAGGTAAAGATGAATTATGCTTAAAGTCATTTATACAAGTACAGACAAAAACCAATTGCTACAAGACTATTGGGCTATGAATGTAAAGGCCAAATTTGTATATTCTAAGAATGACTTATCAACTCAATTTAACATCTCTGTACATATGTTAGACGAAGCAGTAAAGAATCTAGGGCATGCGATCATTACAGACGCTTCTTTCTTTTGCTCTAAATGTAATCAGCCCCATCAATATTTCAGAAGAGGAGATTTAGATAATCTGATAACAGAAAATACAATGTGTTCAAATTGTATTTCTTCAGATATTGACCAGATAATTCTTGAAGAATATAGATCTCTTGCACCACATATTGAAACTTGCTATAAAATTTTAAAGAATAACCAAAAAAGGTTTAGATACCCTAATACGGCTGAATTGATAAATTCGCTCAGTTTATTAGAAATGGTTTTTTTGTATAATATTATCAATGAAGTAAATCCTGAAAATACCGGAGAGCTTGGATTTCGAGCGTTATCTAAATTTTTTTATAGTGAGCCTCAAGACAATATTGTTATTCAAAGTCTATTTCAGAAAGAAGTATTTTCGTACACTACTGATGAAACTCTTAACCAACGTTTACTGGATTTTTACTTTCTTTGTAATCAATATAAAAACAACGTATCTGATCCAAATATAGTACATATTTGCCAAAATCTTCCAGATCCTGTTATCTCTACTCTAAATTATGCTTTGTGGCAATATGACCTGATTTGGAAGCCTAATGACTATACCTTTAAAGAGTTTTCGGATTTATTACTTATAAAAATTAAGAACTATCAGGTTAAATTTACTGATCTTGAGCAAATATCGATATATTTAAAACAAAAAAGATACAGTGAAGTGTTATTTCTGACTGAAGTTGTTGAATATAATCATAAGATTAAAATAAAGAAGACTAATGCATTTGAAGAGAAGGCGAAAGAATTGTGCGAGCATTACAACATTCAAATGATCTATGGGTATTTTTTAGCTGCTATGAATCTAAGTTTGATTACATTGGATCATTATCCAGATATTAAGAGAAAAAAAATTATGAATTCAGTTTACTCTAACTGTCTCATGAGCAATAAAATCACTCATTTTTATGAGAGGAATATGCCTAGTAATTATAATTACTCTAGAAATATCTCATTTATAGAGGATCAGTGTGGATTAGGGAATATATGGCTAAAAACACCAGTAAATGAATTCATTTCTATCCTAATCAAAAAAATAAGATCATAAAATTAATGTTACAAAGCCACTAATAAAGAGGCTTTGTAACATTTTCTAAACCACCTATACAGTGGCATGCATTTTGTGAACTCTTGTAAGAATTTACTGGAACTTCTAAACCACCTATACAGTGGCATGCAATTAATTATATGAGAATTTATATGTAAAACCAATATGTTTAAAGAAAATTATTACAACAACCATATCTTTCTATATGAAAGTCAACTTATTGATTTCAAGTTGTCTTTTCTTTGTGAGAAAAATAAAGGTTAAAATACAGGTACGGTTGATTCAGGACTTAGTCCATACGAAGAAAAAGATAAATTAATACTGGGTTGATCTACCTTAATTTGTTCAATATAGAATCTTACGGTTTGCTCTGTGCTTGCGCTGTTAACGTATAAATAAGGTAATGTGATTTTTGGTGTTGACCAATGCTGATAGCCTTGTATTGCTTTCTCATATGTAATGCTTTCTTGTATTGCTTTATAAGTTGCCAGTCTCATGATTTTTTTACTAATCGCTAGTTCTCCATGAATACGTTTTCGTTTATAAATGGCATATCCATCAATATTGTTGGGTATTTCACGAATAGAGGTTATATGTATGTAGTCTAGCCAAGACTTTAAATATTGAGGTAAATTAATCTGTTCAAGTATCGACTTGGTTGGGGCAAAGACTCTTAGTTTACAACCCAATATTTGAATATTATGAATTGTATCTGATTGGTACTCAGGAAATGATACGCCTATATTAGTTTGACCATAAATATTTCTCGCTACCACTAATCTTAAGTGTAATTGATCATAAATTTTTGACCATAAGTGTCGCAGTGAAATATCTCTGTTATGTAACAAAGTTACCTCTATAAAATACTTCATATATTTAATTCCTTAAATTAAAATCTGTGAGATATAAGCTAGACCTTTTTTACCTAAATAAAAAGTTGAAACCCCAGCATTATCAATTAGATCTTGTAACTCTGTTGCTTTAGATTCCGATATATTTAAATTAATCGTTAGCTGCCCACTTGCTTTAGTTAACATAGAAATAACTTCTCCTACACCTTTTTTCTTAGACTTAGATAAATAGGGGTTTCCCCAAACAATTTTTTCTGGTCCAGTTGAAAATCGTTGCATAAAGTTTTTGGGGGTAAAACCATTATGAGAAATCCCTGTTAATCCACCTCTAGGAGCCCTTATTGATTTTGTGTCATACTGCTCGGATAATAGGTCTAGTTTTAAATATAAAGCAGAACAATATAGCGATAGCACTTGTATCTGATTATTTGATTCCTTTAATAAAAACTTGGGGTACCTACTAGATAACTTTTCAGCTGCTTGTTGAATTTCTGTATTTATTGAAGTACTAGTTTTTTTAATTTCTTCAAATCGTTGTAATATTTGTAGCGGATTAAGTATCGGTTCTATATGAGTTGAAATATGGTTATCGTTAATAAACTGTAATAGCTCGTCTATATTCATCCATAAAACACTCCAAAATTCCTTAGCATATACAGATTTTAACCATGGATCATCTACTTTAATCATTCCTGTAAATGAATTGCGATCTGTGTTACCTGTAATATTACGAATATATACAATCTCATTACTAATAATTGGCTGATCGATGATGTCGTTGTCTTTTAATATAGATTCAATTTCAGCGAAATAATAATTGGGCCTTAGCCTTGCTTGATACAATTTTCCTTGTTCACCAATTAAGCGATTTAATACCCCCATTACAGTATCTTTTGTAACTTTCCTTTGAATGTAATTGTTTGGTTTTTTTAATAAAGCCATAGATGAAATGAAAGAGCGGCCTTTAGTAGGTAATTTTTGATTATTAGAACCATCTAAGAATGAGTTTCTCCATGAAGCTTCATATTCAATAATGATTTTCATAACTCACCTTTTATTCTGCTTTAAAATACACGGCATAATCTTGCTGTGGTTCTGTATTAAATATGTAGGGGTTACGCTTGATACGCATCATTTTATTACTATCGTTGTAGTCTATGTCTAATGTTTCCACGTACATATAGCCTTGAGATTGCTGGATAACTAGGTCTTCAAGCATATTTAAAGTTTCTTTTACTAAAATATCTATCGATGTGTTATCCAATAATATTCCAGCTTCACCTTCATGATAAATCGTTCCTTGTCGAACATAATTAGGGTGGAAAGTTACTTTAGCTTTTCGAGTCGGATCTAAGCTTTGGATAACCTGTTGAATACGTTCAGCAACTTGAAATCCTTCTTCTTCATGAATAATCATTGAGGCTCGATCAAATTTTTTATCGAGGGAAATAAACTGTAATTTTTCAATATTAATGGAGCCATGGGCAATATATTCAGTATCCCCAAATGTTGTTTTTGAGAAAAAAGTATTACTGGCTACTTCATTACCATCTTTATCCATTTTTCTCTCTTTAGGCCCTGAACGCCCCATTTGTTCGAAATTACCATTATGTAGCTGATCTACAAAATCAGTGAGAAATAATGGGCTAGCTCGGTGGCATTGACTTTCTGTAACTGCATAGCCACGGATTAGGCCAGTAATTGATGCTAAGGTTTCTATTAAGTTATGCTTTTTTATATAATGGGCATCGTAAGCATGATCTCGAAATAAATGGTGACGAATACAGTTTTGGCTTATGTATAGGGGTGTTTCTTCGAAATTAATATCAGATGCTTTTTTAGGGTACTTATGGCCTGTTTCTAATTTAACTTTTCCCGATAAATTTGAATAACCTCGTAATTTAGGTAACGAGTGATTTTTAGTAGTAAAACCATTGTCTAGTATCAAAGGAGTAGGGCCATTCCAATTGACAACTCCATGGCCATAAGCAAGAATTCTAAAATCTACACTTTTTATACCCGTTATTTTAACCATATTATCTCTCCTTATCCTTAAGTTGAGTAGTATCGAAATATTTCATTATAATTTTCATAGAGGGGTCAGATCACAGATACTTAATGTTTGTGATTACCCAAACCTTTCTCCCATCTGGAGTGATAATTTCAATCTCATCATCTTCCTTTTTACCTAAACAAGCTTTAGCCATAGGAGAGTTTAATGAAATGTATTTGCTATTTTGATAAATTTCTTCATTTCCAACAATTCTAAAAGTTAACTCTTGACCATCTTCATCTTCTAAAGATATCCAAGCTCCAAAATATGCTTTTCCTTCTTGTTGAGGGTTATATTCAAATCTTTGTGCTACATCAAAAAGCTTAGTTAGAAATCTAATCCTATGATCTAATTGACGTAATTTTCGTTTATTTGCAGTATAATCAGCATTTTCTGATCGATCTCCAAGGCTTGCTGCCCATGTGACAATCTTGGTGGTTTCAGGTCTTTCTACACGCAGAATATGATCTAATTCTTTCTTTAAGGTGTCATAGCCTTCTGCTGTTAGTAATTTTCTAGTCATGATAAATATTCCAATGCCTTACGAAGAGCATCTAATGTTGCAACTTTAAAAACCAATTTTTCTTCTTCATTTAAAAGCGCACCAGATTCTGTAGGTGTTAGCTTCCATGCTTTTTGGAAATCTTTGGATAGTAAATGCTGTAGAGCTCTAGTTTCTAAATCTGTTAGTTTAAAGGAATTATTCAATTGTGTATCCCCCTTATGATCATAGATATCGATTCGTTGTTTAGGTGGAATTATTTCAGTGATCATTTGTGTAGCTTCTTTTAATTCAGAAGCTAGGATTCTTACTAATATCTGGTGTTTTGGATTCGTAATTTCAGAAATCCAATCATTATCTGATTTTGATAATTTCCTCAGGGAGTTATTAGGTGTATTACAATTGATGAAAGCTTGGATGAGAGCTCTATATTTTTCGCCAGTTTTGTTACGAATGCTTTGTGCTTTTGGTACACCCCGCTTATGTCCTAGTCGAGCAATAGTAGATACTGAAAAATCACTCAGACCTCGTTCTTTTTGTTCCTGACATATTTCATAAATTGCATCTAATGATTCTTGCATTTTGTTGGAAGAATCTTTTTTTAGAAATTCTAATAACTCTATTGGGCTCATTCTTATCCCTCAATTAACTGATGTGAAGCAGATAGTATTAGTTCAATATCTGATTGTGTAATACGTTCTGTATAATCCAACTCATTAAATTTTATCTTACAATCTATCACTCTCATTATTTGATCCCACGATTGCAGTCTAGACGATAACAATTTGAAAATTTCATTACCTGCAAATAATTGCTGGTCTTTAGTTAAAGTAAATATTTTTGGAACCATTTCATTAAACATTGCCATTTTATCTAATAGTTGAGTCCTAGGATAAATTGCTTTATCAGCATTACAAGAACGATAAATTACAGCATTACTACATACTTCTTGTAATTGTTGGAAGTGATGTACTTCCTCTACCTCAACTTTTATTTCGGTGTCTACAGATGTTACTAAGCTTAGCTTACTTTCTTTTTCTAATAATTGAGGCTGATTTATGATGCTTTGACAGCGACTAATATGAGCATAAGCTGATTGGATATCACATAACAACATATCAAGCTTTTTAGCTGCTGTTTCATATTCAGATTCGACATTCCTTAATTCAGTTTCGTTTTGATGTCGTTCATTTTTTTTCATAAACTTATCTTGTTTAAGATTAGCAGCATATTCTTCTTGATCTAATATGTATAAATAATCATTAATAGAATCTATTTTATTCTGTAATTTCGAGCAAATTATTGCTTGGTCATTAGATTCAAGTAATACTTCATTAGTAATAGCTAACAATCCACCCAAAAAAGCTGGGCCTGTAATAAAATGTCTGCATCTTAAACAGTTTTGTACGCCAAGATGACCATTTGGAGTTTGCATATATAATCTACTACCTTGTACGGGCTCACCTCCATCATTACATCTGGATGCTGCATACGGGCAAATTCCATAGTCTCTGAATACATAATTACCAGCAGGAACATCATTAGTTAAAGCCTGTAACATTTCATTATTACTGCCTACTAACTGATTTTTTAGCTCTTCAATTCTATTCTGCTCAATGGTTTCCTGAATAGCATTTGCTTGAGATTTCAAGGCTAGCTTTTCTCCTTCATTTAATCTTTTTCTAATTTCAGAATTTGAGATTTTACAGTAATAAATAGACATTATAATTGAGCTATGCCCAACGACCTTCATTACAATCTCAATCGGCATTCCCATTTCTACGACATAAGCAGTGATCAAACTGACTCTCATGCTATGCGGAGTGTATTTTGAGCTGTAAGTACTGAGACTTGCTAGATTACCATTTGATTCTGCCAACATTAAATTAGATGGCTGTATATTATATAAGGCAGCGGCCAGCCGAGGTGTTAATGCATTAGCGACAGTAGCTGGCTCAAAATCATCAAATCTACGAAATAAAAAGCAATTTATGCCTCGTGCTTTTAATTGCATGGCATTCATATTTGTTCTTTTACAATTAGACCATGAGCTTGGGCTTGAAATAGGGTTATATTTTTGTTGCCATTTTCTGAGTCTAACTAACCAATATGCCAGATCTTCTGGTATCCAAGGGATAGAGTATCCAGCCCCATTGTTATTAGTTTTATTGGTCGTTGTGTAGATGCCAATTTGATTATCTTGCATTCTGGAAATAAAAGATTGCTCTTTGGTCATTCCTGCAAAAGGAGATTTATTTTTAACCCAGATGATTTTTCCATGAGAATCAATATCTGCAATATATTCATCTGCTTCTCCTGAATCATTATAGGCAATTTGACGGCCTCTTAAGGGCACTTTTGTAAGAGCGTAAGTATGCATCCAATCCATTGGAAGCCATAGGAAAGTTTGTCCATCACTCACTTTATAAATGCAATCGGGGTCTTTTTTGTCTATTAATGAGGGATCAACCTTGATCCAATCAGCATCAAATTTTTGTAAATGCTTTAAATCTTGAAATGTTTTTGCTTCATCAGGAATAATCCACTCTTGCACCTTCTTTACGAAATGATACTGTAGACATGGCTTCGTAGTTTCAGATCTAGCATTAGCAGAAACAGGTTCTTCTTGTGTTAATAATAAAGAAAATGGATTCCTTGCATTGGCAATACGAGCGACTATTCCGGTTTCTTCATCTTCTTCAGTTAGATCTGTATTGATGATGTGATCAAGAAACTCATTGACTGAAACAAGAAATTTACGTTTCATGTGAGGAGTAGATAAGGTTTCAGCTAAATCACGAAATGGTTTGATATCAAATCGTTTTTGAGTGAGAAATTCATAAGGAGACTTACTTTTATCGAATGGCATGATAAATAGACGAACAAAGCGACATAAGTGGCTGATCTTTGTGCCGCCTCCCTTAGCTTTCAGCATGAATTTATCAATAGAATCAGCCCACATTGAATACTCTTTAGGTATAAAATTTGGTTTAAAAGGTTCTTCTTTGCCTAAAAAAGCGTACCAGTTTTCCCACTCATCTGAATACGCAGTTTGTGGATCAAAAGGAATAGAGGCATCATTAGTTTTTTCTACAAATGCTTTGTATGCCGTAGCATTTTTTAATTGAAAAGGTGCAATGAGTTGTTTAAGTGATTGATAGGAAATAAAATCAGGAATATCAAAAAAATCTCTATAGCTAACCCATTCGGGGAAAATCCTTTCAGGGTGAGCAGGTAATCCATATTTCCTATAGAACTTTCTATATAGAGCTGAATTTGTTAACCCTAGCTTTTTACATTCATTTTTTAACTCATCGTAATTTAATTCTTTTTTGATGATTACTTCTGACTTTTCCATTCTATTCCTCTTAAAGCCTCGGTTACTTCTTCTAATGTTGGTTTGATATATACTAAGCATGAAAGGGGGCTTTTATGATGCATCGCTTTTTGTATTGCAACTTGATCTAATCCTGCTTTTCTTGCTCTAAAACCATAAGCATGTCTATGACCATGCTCAGTAGTACCAAGTTCCTTTTTAACCGTTAATCCTATTTTTTCTACAGCTCGTTTATGTAATCTTTGAAAGTTTTTTATTGTTTCTGGCGCACCTGTTGAATTTGTGAAAGCAAAGGGATGTTTTTTAAGCTGTGCTGGCTCTACACGCTGAAATTTCAAATAATTTGTCCAAATGAGTAAGAATTCTGCCGCTTTCTGAGGAGGATTAAAAACCACTTCAAAATAACCCGATTTAGAAGTTAGTAGTGGATTTTTCCATCCTGAATATAGCCTTTCAGATCCTAAATATGTATTTCTAGGTTTATATTGAGTTGTTGCTAGTAAATATTCTTGTCTATTTTTAAACGCAGGGTCAGGAGCTTGACCTAGTGATGGATGGTAAACTCGAACTAGCGCTTCTTTAGGGTAATTGGGATTCAACGTGATATCAGAAACATAAATATGGAATACCTCGCTTTTTCTTAGACCACCGTAATTCAATAGCATTGCAATTGCTTGTGATTTGTAATCAGGCGTTCCATCTCTTTTAAGAAATCCTAAATATAGCAATCGCTCTAAATGTTCTTCCGGAAAGCGAACCGCAAATTCGGTTGCAACTATATTTTCATTAAAGCCATCAATCATGCGGACTTTTTTATTTCGTTCACTTTGCTCATATCGATTCGATAAGTGATTTAAGAAAACATTGGATTGCTTATGGTAGTAAGCGCACCAGTTTAATCGCTCTTCGTAGCTAGTAGCCTTCCGAAATGGATTGACTCTTTCAGTTTGATAATCATCTTGAAGAGCTAAATAATCAGTGTAATGAGTGATATGAAATAGAAGATTATTAGCATCTCTCAGTGTACGTGGTCGCCAATACAGTTCTAAAGGATCAGTGAATGTATCTGGATCGATTGATCCTACAATTAAAGTTTCAGTAAAAGACTTTAATGCATCCGTTGCTTTAGTAATGTTAGGAACAGCATTTAAATAGGCAGATTCAAATACGAAGTGCGACAAGTACGTTTTTGACCAAATACTCATAAGGTGTTAAATATCCTAACACCTTTCGAGGTCTATTATTTAGTAGATCTTCCACATATTGAACTGCTTGCGGATCAAGGTTATCTAAACGTTGATTTT